>JAEZBF010000330.1 GCA_023427545.1 Pseudomonadota bacterium | reverse complement strand
GGGAAACGTAGGAGAAAACGCTCACGAAACGCTCGATCACCTCCTTGTCCTGGTACTGCTCCTCGACGAACTTGCCGATCGACTCGCGCGCGGCGTTCTGGAAGTCCTCGTCGGACAGCTTGGAGCGCGAGACGCCGATGATCTGGCTGTGCTCGTCGAACTGCCCGTCCTTAAAGCGGTGGTAGAGCGCCGGGATGAGCTTGCGCTTGGTCAGGTCGCCGGTCGCCCCGAACACGACGTAGTCGAACGGAGCGACGGGAATGATGCGGCTGGACAAATCAGGTCTCCGAAGGCGGGAACAGCTGACGGGCGAGGATGAGCGCGCCATCGAGCGGATCGCCCCGCCGCTCGACCATGAAATCGCCGTAGCGCTGGACCAGCAGCGGGAACAAGCGGTCGGCGAGACCGCCGACGACAGCCATCTTCTTGGCGCCGCGTTTCTGGAACCAGGCCACGTAGTTGTCGACGTAAGAGAGCTCCAGCGCCATCAGCTCGTTGGCTACCGGGTCGCCGCGTTCATAGTGGGTGAAGAACAGCGGCATGCAGCTCGCCCAATCGGCGGGCGCGCGGCCGGGCTGAAACGACCAGTCCATCACCGCATCGTTGTTTCCGCCGTACATCTCGATCACCGCCTCGGTCAGCGGCGAACCGCTGACGAGGCCATCCTCGGCCTCGACGGCACGGCGGATCAGCTCGCGACCGAGGATGGCCCCGCTCATCTGGTCGCCGACCTCGAACCCCCAGCCGCCGCACTGGTGGCGAACGCCGTCGACCAGCGCGAGGCCGGCAGAGCCGGTGCCGGCGATGATCACCGCGCCATCCTCGCCGCCGTGCGCGCCGGCGCGGGCGATGTCGATGTCGTCGAAAACCTTGACACCGCCGAAGGGCCAGGGCCGCGTGCCGAAAGCTTCGCGGGCCGACTCCAGCCGGGCGCCAGCCATGCCGAAGCAGGCGTAGGTGTTGCGCGTCTCTGCGTAGTCCAGCCCGGCAGCGGAAAAGAGCTCGCGCGTGCCTTCCAGGATAGCCTGGTAACCGGGATCGCCGTTCTCGATCTGAAGATTGGCGCGACCCTTGCGGGTCTCTGCGAGGGTGTTCAGATGTTCATCGGCGAGGCGGACGCGGCAATTGGTGCCGCCGCCGTCGACACCGAGATATAGTCTGGGCACGCTGGGCGCCTCCGAGGGTTGAAGTCTGGCCCCGTTCTTGGCGCGCGGACCATAATGCCAAAGGTCCTCGTCCGAAAGTAGAATAAGCGGCGGCACCAGCGTGCCAAGAGCGCTTGCTGCATGGGCGCTATGCGGGGCAGAGTCGGGCGCCCCGCGTCCTTGGGGGACCTCACGAAACTAACGCCTGCCTAAGCGATTACTGTCCGGTAGGGAGATGCCTATGCCCGCACAGCACATCCTGGTTCTCGGCGGCGCGCGATCGGGAAAGACCGGCTTCGCCGAGCGCCTGGCGATGCGGTTGGGCGAGTCGCCGCTCTACCTCGCGACGGCCGAGGTGCTCGATCCAGAGATGCGCGACAGAGTTGCGACGCACCGGCGGCAGCGTCAGGGCCGCTTCGCAACGCTTGAAGAGCCGCTCGAGGTGACCAATGCGATCGCCAGTGCCGCCAAGGAACACGACGTCATATTAGTCGACTGCCTGACGCTGTGGATTACCAACATGCTCAGCGCCGGGGCCGATGTGGCCGGACAGGTAGAGGAACTCGCGGCCGCCCTGCCCGACATCCACCGCACCCGCGTGATCCTCGTCTCCAACGAGGTGGGCCTGGGGATCGTGCCGGACAATCCGCTCGCCCGGACCTTCCGCGATCTCGCCGGGGCCGCGCACCAGCGGCTCGGCGAGATTTGCAGCGACGTCTACTTCGTTGCCGCCGGCCTGCCGCTGACGCTCAAGGGCTCGCCACCCGAGAGCGGGGATGAACCGGCGGTTCACGAGGCCTAGCCTCACCCCCACACGCGCCAGATCCCGAGTGCCACAACGGCCGAGAGGCCGAGCGCGAGGTTCAGCATGATACCATAGAGGCGCAGCGCCAGCCGGATGTCGGATGGGCCGAGCGCGCGACGTCCGGCACCGAAGGTCGGGAGCGGGACCTCTTCGCCATCGTAGCTGCGTGGACCGCCAAGCGAGAAGCCGAGCGCTCCGGCCAGCGCCGCCTCGGGCCAGCCGGCGTTGGGAGACTCGTGCCTGGGCGCGTCGGAGAGCGCGGTGCTCCAGGCCTTCTCGGCATCACCGCCGCGAATGAAGGCGGCGGCGCCAGCGATCAGCAGCGCGGTCAGCCGAGCGGGGATCCAGTTCAGCACGTCATCGAGCTTGGCGCTGGCCCAACCGAACGAGCGGTAGCGCGGCGTGAGATGGCCGACCATCGAGTCGGCGGTGTTCACCGCCTTGTAGACGGCGATCCCCGGCAGCCCAAAGAGCAGCAGGAAGAAGAGCGGCGCCACGACGCCGTCGGAGCTCGATTCGGCCAGGCTTTCTATGGCCGCCCGCGATACTCCCGGCTCGTCCAGCGCATCGGGATCGCGGCCGACGATCTCGCTGACGGCGCGGCGGCCCTCGTCGAGCGAGCGCTCAAGTCCGTCAGCGACGGCCCGCACGGCGCGGCCCAGCTCCTTCTGGGCCAGCAGCGTGCTGGCAAGCAGCGCCTCAAGTACCCAGCCGAACGGTACGAAGCGGAGGATGGCGCTGATGGCTACGCTGACCACCAGCGTTGCGCCGATCAGGACCACGAGCATCAGGATGCCGCCATTGCGCCGGATGAGGGCTTCGTCGGCGCCGTCGTTGAAGCGCATCTCCATGAACGAGATCAGCCGGCCCATCCACATGACGGGGTGACCGAACGCCCCGAGCAGCAGTCGCGGATAGCCGAAGGCGCGCTCGAAGATCAGCGCCAGCGGCGCAAGCAGGGGCTGCATCAAGCGAGTTCCGCGCTCATGGCGAGCAGAGCGTCGAGGTCGAGATGGCGTTCGAGATGGCTAGCCAGCGCGTCGAGGGTGGCCTCGATGCTGGCCTCGTAGGCCGTGTCATCCCTCAGCGGTGAGCCGAGCGCTGCAAGGAAGGCGCGGCGGAAGCCATCGGCAGCGAAGAGGCCGTGGAGATAGGTGCCCATGACGCGTCCGTCGGCGCTGACCGCGCCCTCGGCCTCGCCCGCAACACGTGCGAAGGGGCGGGCGGTGTCGGCGCCCTGGGTCACGCCCATGTGCATGTGATAGCCCGTCAGCCGCTCCCCCGAATCAGCGTGCACCGCGGCTTCGAGCCTCAGCTGCTTTTGCGGCAGCAGCGCGGTGGCGACGTCGAGCAAGCCGAGGCCGGGCACGGTTTCGGGCGATCCTTCGATACCAGAGGGATCAGCGACCTCGCGCCCGAGCATCTGATAGCCGCCGCAGATACCGAGAACGGCGCCGCCCTGCCTGTGGTGAGCGCGAATGTCGATGTCCCAGCCGTTCCCCCGCAGCGCCGCGAGGTCGGCCAGCGTGGCTTTCGAGCCGGGAATGATGATGAGGTCGGAGGGCGGGATCGGCTCGCCGGGGGGCACGATGGCGAGCGAGACGCCCGGCTCAGCCGCGAGCGGATCGAGGTCGTCGAAGTTCGCAATCCGCGGCAGCCGCGGCACGGCGATGCGGAAGGGGCCGCTAGCAGCCTGGCGCCGCGTTTCGAGGGCGAGAACATCCTCCGCCGGCAACTTTCGCGCATCGGGGAACTCGGGCACTGGCCCAAGGCACGGGACGCCGGTGCGCTCGGCGATGACGGCGCGGCCATCCTCGAACAGCGCCGGGTCTCCTTGGAAGCGGTTGACGAGCGTTGCGCGGATCAGCTGCGCATCGGCAGGATCGATCACCGCGAAGGTGCCGGCGAGCGCGGCGATGACGCCGCCCCGGTGGATATCGCCGATCACCACCACCGGCACGTCAACGGCGCGGGCGAAGCCGAAGTTGGCGATGTCGTTGCCGCGCAGGTTGATCTCCGACGCGCTCCCCGCGCCCTCGACGAGGACAAGGTCGGCCTCGACGGCGAGCTCGCGGAATGCAGCCGTGACCTGCGGCAGCAGCTCGCCGCGCATCTTCCAGTATTCGCGGGCAGGGAAGGAACCCACCCGCTGTCCCCGGACCACGAGCTGCGCCCCGCGCTCATGCTCCGGCTTGAGCAGCACCGGGTTCATCGCCGTCAACGGGTCTCGCCGCGCTGCCCGCGCCTGCAGCGCCTGGGCGCGGCCGATCTCGCCTCCATCTGCGGTGACGGCGGCGTTGTTGGACATGTTCTGCGGCTTGAACGGCGCGACCCTGAGGCCACGGCTGGTGAAGGCGCGGCAGAGGCCGGCCACGATCAGCGACTTGCCTACATCGGAGCCAGTCCCCATGAACATCAGCGTCCGCGCCATGGAGCGGGCTTATGCCACGTTGATCACGTGCGCATAAGAGCCCATCACCCGCCCCACCACCGCGCCCATGTCCGGCTGCGGCTCGCCCACGGCGTCCGTCGCGGCAAACAGCGGCGCGGCGGAGTTTACGCTCCCCGCCGAGTAGTGGAACTCGTGCCCGTAGAGCCGCTCCGGCCAGGGCAGCGGGCTCGCGTGCACGAGGCGACGATAGCCAAGGCTGCGCCGCGGGCGGTCGATGCGGGTGGTGACCGGCAGCAGCCCGGTCATCTCGTGAGTGACCCCGTCGCGGTCGATCAGGGTCTCGCCCAGGACCATGAAGCCGCCGCACTCGCCGTAGACCAGGTCGCCACGGCCCTGCGCGGCGGCAAGGCCCGCCTTGAAGCCGCTGGCCGCCGCGAGCCTTCCGGCATGAAGCTCGGGATAGCCGCCGGAGAGGAGGACGGCATCGGCCAAGGGGTCTGGCGCCTCGTCCTGCAGCGGGGAGAAGAAGCTGAGCTCGGCTCCCTGCGCCTGCCAGTCGTCGAGCCAGTGCGGGTAGAGGAATGCGAAAGCATCGTCCCGGGCGATGGCGATGCGCTGGCCGAGCGGCGGCAGGCGCTGGGTCGGAGTCGCGGGTTCGCGGCGGCCAGCGAGGGAGAGCATGAGGTCGAGTTGGACGTACTCGGCAATGACGGCGGCTGCTTCGGCTGCCACCGCGTCGAACCCGGCGATCTCGTTGGGAAGGACGAGGCCGAGATGGCGGGCGGGGAGGTGCAGCGCCTCGCGGCGCGGCAGGACCCCCAGCACGGGAAGGCCGGTCTCGCGGAGCGCGTGTCGCAGCATGCGTTCATGGCGGGTGGTCGCGACGCGGTTGACGATAACGCCGGCCACCTTCACTCCGATCCGCCACGCGGAGAACCCGGCGACGAGTGCAGCTATCGATTGGCCCTGCCGCTCGGCATCGACAACGAGGATGACCGGCAGGCCCAGCGCCGCCGCGAGGTCGCCCGTCGAGCCGGTGCCGTCGGCTGCACCGTCGAACAGGCCCATCACCCCTTCGACCAGGAGGAGGTCGGCGGTGCTTGCCGCACCGGCGGCGAGGCTCTGGAGGCGGGCCGGGGACATCGCCCAAGGGTCCAGGTTGATCGCCCCGCGGCCAGCTACACGAGCCAGGATCGCTGTGTCGATGTAGTCCGGTCCGGTCTTGGCGGGGGCGACCTCGATGCCCTTCGCCCTCAAAGCGCCGATCAGGCCCAGCGTGACCAGCGTCTTGCCCGAGCCGGTGCGGGGTGCGGCGATGATCAAACCGCTAGCCAATGCCATTCTCCCGCAGCTCCGCCGTGTACCACTCGAGCCGCTCGCGCATCATGGTTACGGGACCGAGCACGACGATCGCCGGCGTTTCGATGGCCGTAAGCCCGCCAACGTTGCCCAGCGTCGTCTCAACCACGCGCTGCTGCGGCAGGGCCGCATTGGAGACGATGGCGAGCCGGTCATCGGGGCTGCGGCCGGCGGCAAGCAGCTTCTCGGCGATCGAGCGCAGGTGCTTGACCGCCATGAACATAACCAGCACCGGGGCGGCGTTGGCGACGGCGTTCCAGTCGACAGCGGCCGGTATTCCGCCGGTTTCGTCGTGGCCTGTCAGGAAGATCACCGCGTGGTTGGTGTCGCGGTGGGTGACGGGGATGCCGGCATAGGCCAGTCCGCCAAGGCCGGAGGAAATGCCCGGCACGAAGCGGAAGGGAATGCCGTGGGCCGCTAGTGCGAGCGCCTCTTCGGCGCCGCGCCCGAACATCAGCGGGTCGCCGCCCTTGAGGCGGAGCACCCGGCGGCCGGCTTTGGCCCAGGCGATGAGCTTTTGAGTGATATCGGCCTGCTTCTCGCTTGGCTTGCCACCGCGCTTGCCGGCATAGACGCGCTCGGCCGCCGGGCTTGCAAGATCGAGCAGTGCGTCCTGCACCAGCGCGTCGTAGACGATGACGTCGGCCTGCCCCAGCGAATAGTAACCTAGAAGCGAAATCAGGCCGGGGGCTCCCGGGCCGGCGCCGACGAGCCACACCGTGCCCGGGGCGAACGGCGGGAATGCCGCGTTATCCAAGGCTGCAAAATGACCGGGGCTCAAGCGATTGCTCCGGTATATAGATCGTTAAGATGAGCGACGCAGAACGCGATCTCCGGCCTGAGGGTACACCGTTGCGGCGCGGGTGGACCACCGGCGCCTGCGCGACGGCCGCTGCGCGCTCGGCCGTCTCTGCCCTTCTTAGCGGCGCCTACGAGGATCCCGTCGAGATCACCCTGCCCGGCGGCCAGCGGCCGAGCTTCGCGCTCGCCCACCAGAGCAGCGGAGAGGGTTTCGCCGAAGCGGGTATCATCAAGGACGCGGGCGACGATCCCGATGTCACGCACGGCGCGCTGGTCGTTGCGCGGGTGGCGGCGGGCGCCGCCGGTTCGGGCATCACCTTCCATGCCGGGCAGGGCGTGGGCACGGTCACCAAACCGGGGCTGCCGCTCTCGGTCGGCGAGCCGGCGATCAACCCCGTTCCGCGGCGGATGATCACGGCCGAAGTCGAAGCTGTGGCCAACGATCTCGGCAAGCCGGCCGACTTCGACGTGACGATCTCCGTACCGGGGGGCGAGCGGCTGGCGGAGAGAACCTGGAACCCGCGGCTGGGCATCCTCGGGGGCCTTTCGATCCTCGGCACGACCGGCATCGTCATCCCCTATTCGTGCTCGGCGTGGATCGATTCGATCCGGCGCGGCATCGACGTGGCACGAGCCATGGGGATCGACCATGTCGTGGGGGCGACCGGCGACCGGTCGGAGAAGGCGGCAATGGCGCGCCTCGGCCTGCCCATCGAATCCTACATCGACATGGGCGATTTCGTGGGCGGGCTGCTCAAATACGCGCGGGCGCATCCGGTCAGGCGGGTAACGATCGCCGGCGGCTTCGCCAAGCTCTGCAAGCTGATGCAGGGTGCGATGGACCTGCACTCCGCGCGTTCGACGGTCGACCTCGATGCTCTGGCGACGGCTTTTCAATCGCAACGTGCCGGGGTCGACGAGGCAATCCGAAGTGCGGGTAGCGCCAACGCCGCGTTGAAGCTTGTTGGGCCAGAACTTGCCCAGCTTGTCGCCCGCGGCGCCTGTGATGTCGCGCAACGTATTGCCGGCCCAGACATTTCCGTGGACGTGCTGGTGGTCGACAGCGATGGCCACATCGTCGGGGAGAGCGGCTGAATGAAGATCCTGGTGCTGGGTGGCACGGCAGAGGCGCGCGCGCTCTGCAGCGCGGTCATCGCGCTCGGTCACCCGGTCACGATCTCGCTCGCGGGCCGCACGAGCGCACCGCTGCTGCCGGAGGGGGCGGAAGTCCGCGTCGGCGGGTTCGGCGGTGCGGAATTCCTTGCCGCCTACATCCAGAGCGAGGGCTTCGGCCGGGTTGTCGATGCCACCCACCCCTATGCCGCGCAGATGTCGACCAACGCCGCGGTCGCAGCGGAACAGGCGGGGGTGCCGCTGGTGCGGCTGACCCGGCCGGGCTGGGTCGAGCCGCACTATGCCTTCTGGACCCGGGTGCCGAACGCCGAGGCGGCCGCTGCGGAGCTGCCACGCGGGTCGCGGGCGTTCCTCACCATCGGTCATCACGGCCTGGAGGCGTTCTACGCGCGAACCGACTGCACTTTCCTGATCCGGGCGATCGAGGTGCCCGACTGGCTGCCGCCGCATTGCTGGGCCATCGAGTCCCGCCCGCCATACTACGTGCGCGAGGAAACCGAGCTGATGCGCAAGGAGAAGATCACCCACCTCGTGAGCAAGAACTCGGGCGGGGCGCAGACCGAAGCCAAGCTCTTTGCGGCGCAAGCGCTGGGGCTCAAGACGATCATCATCGAGAGGCCTGAGAAACCCAAGGTGCGGGAGTACCAGAGCATCGGCCGCTGCATCGCCGCGCTGCACCTGGATCGGGAGTAGGCGGCACCTCATCTAGGCCACCCGGTCCTTCTTCTTGCCCGCGTTGCGGAGCACGTGGGCGAAATCGGACGCGTAGAGCCGCGACTCGGGGAAGCGCGCGATGCCGAACACCAGACCGACGAATACGAGCGCGGTACGCGTGATCTTGGCCTCGCGGACTGCGGCGCGCATCTCGGCCAGCGTCGTCAGGATGATCCGCTCGTCGGGCCAGGTCGCGCGGTAGACGATGGCGACCGGGCAGTCGGAGCCATAGTGGGGCGTCAACGCCGCCTCGACGTGCGCGAGGTTGCGGATCGAGAGATGGATGCAGAGGGTCGCACGTGAGGCGCCGAGCCGCTCCAGCGATTCCGTCTCGGGCATGGGCGAGGCCTTGCCGGGCGTGCGGGTCAGGATGATCGTCTGGGCGATCTCGGGCAGCGTAAGCTCGGTGCCCAGCCGCGCGGCGGCGGCGGCGAACGCCGGAACGCCGGGGACGATCTCGTAGGGAATCCCGAGCGCATCGAGCCGCCGCATCTGCTCGGCGATGGCACCGTAGATCGAAGGATCCCCGGAGTGGACGCGGGCGACATCGTGCCCGCGGGCGTGGGCGGCGGAAATTTTTGAGACGATTTCGTCGAGGTGCATGGGGGCGGTGTCGAGCACCAGGGCGTCCGGCGGGGCCATGGCGACGATCTCGGGCGGAACGAGCGAGCCGGCGTAGAGGCAGACGGGGCAGCGCTCGATCAGCCGCTGGCCGCGCACGGTGATGAGGTCGGCGGCACCGGGTCCAGCGCCGATGAAGTAGACGGTCATTGGGCGGCCTCGGCAGTGGTTTTGCTGGCGTAGCCGCGGGGCGTGTAGGCGAGCAAGCGGCCATCGCCACGCTGGAAGGCGCGCGAGGTCGAGGCGCCGACGAGCACGATGGTGAGCATGTCAACAGAGCTCGGGTCGAAGTCAGCGAGGGTGGTGACCGTCACCTGCTGATTCGGCCGGCCGAGGTCTCGAGCGACAATGACCGGCGTGGTAAGGGGGCGGTGCTGCAGCATTATGTCTCTGGCGACATTGAGCAATTCGGTTCGGCGACCTGAACGCGGGTTGTAGAAGGC
>JAEZBF010000324.1 GCA_023427545.1 Pseudomonadota bacterium | reverse complement strand
CGGCTGCGCCTCGCGGTGGCCAATGCGCGTGCCCAGTCGATGCCAAAGGACAACATCGACCGCGCCATCAAGAAGGCGACCGGCTCGGAAGGGGAGAACTACGAGGAAATCCGCTACGAGGGTTACGGCCCCGGCGGCGTTGCAATCATCGTCGAGGCGCTGACAGACAACCGCAACCGCACCGCATCGAACGTGCGCTCGACGTTCTCCAAAAACGGCGGCGCGCTGGGTGAGACAAACTCGGTCGGCTTCATGTTCGATCGCGTTGGCGAGATCACCTACCCGGCGTCGGCAGGCGATGCCGACGCAGTGATGGAAGCGGCCATCGAAGCCGGCGCCGACGCCGTCGAGAGCGACGAGGAAGGGCACTGGATCTACTGCCGCTTCGAGGACATGGCCGACGTCGCAGCGGCGCTGGAGAAGACGCTTGGCGAAGCGGAATCGGTAAAGGCGATCTGGCGACCGCAGAACAATGTGCCGATCGATGCCGAGCGCGGCGCAACGCTGATGAAGCTGATCGGCATCCTTGAAGAGGACGAGGACGTCCAGAACGTCTATTCGAACTTCGAGATGAGCGACGAGGACGCCCAGAAGCTCGCGAGCTAGGCGGCGACGGGGTAGTCCTCGGCCGGGACGAGCGATACGCGATTGCGGCCCGCGTCCTTGGCGGCATAGAGCCGCTGGTCGGCGATGCGGTAGAGTTGCGAGAAGCCGATGCGATCGGCAAAGATGGCGCCGCCGACGCTGACCGACAGCGGGCGGCGCTCGCCGCCCGGGCGGAACTCGACATTGCTGACGGCGTGGCGGATGCGCTCGGCGACGCTCTGCGCCTGCTCGGCAGTGGCGCCGGGCAGGAACACGCCGAACTCCTCGCCGCCCATGCGGCCGACGATGTCGGGGCCGCGCAACAGCCCCTTGATGGCATCCGCGATCAGCCGCAAGGCCTCGTCGCCCACATCATGGCCGTAGCAGTCGTTCACCTGCTTAAAGTGATCGGCGTCGATGACGAGCAGGGCGCCATAGATCGGGACGTCGTCGGCCCGGGTGTTGCGCAGGTAGCTGTCGACACGAGTGGTGAAGGCGCCGCGATTAAGCACCGCCGTCAGACTGTCGGTCGAGGCGTAGGCCTGAAGCTTCTCCTCCGCGACGGCCAGCTCGCGGATCTTGCGCAGGAAGAGGAAGAATGCAGGCGCCGCGAGGATCGTTGGAAGCAGGATGTCGACGAGCAGGCCGCGGGTGCGGGCAGCGCCGTCGGCGGCCATCAGCGTCTCGAGATCGACGGCAACGACGATGGCAATGCACGCCAGAGTGCCGAACAGGGTAATGGCGTAGACGCGCAGCCAGCCCCGGCGCGACCAGTCGAGATGCCATCCCTGCGGCTTGGAATCCTCACTCATGCCGGCAGGTTAGCGGGGATGTATTGATTACAGGCCAGCGGCGCAGTTTGAAGTCGGAGCATTGCGTTAACTGCTGGTTAACCATGATCCGCTCCGCATGTTTCCGTTCTGTTCACATTCCCCTTGGTAGGTTCCCCCGGCTCGCCTAACACTGGGGGATGGCCGGCATGGTACGAATCATCGGCATCGATCCAGGGCTTCGGCGCTGCGGCTGGGGCGTGATCGAGAGCGAGGGCAACCGCTTGCGCTTCATTGCGAGCGGGACAATCACGCCAGCGGTGTCGTCGCCGCTTCCCGTGCGGTTGGCTGCGCTGTTTTCCGGGCTGTCCGAGCTGATCGCACGGCATCAGCCGGACGAGGCTGCCGTGGAGGAGACTTTCGTTTCAGCCGGTGCGCGCTCGGCGCTGCAGCTGGGACAGGCGCGCGGGGTGGCGCTGATGACGCCGGCGTCCTTCGGCCTGCCCGTTGGGGAGTACGCCGCCAACCTCGTCAAGAAATCGGTGGTCGGCACCGGCCACGCCGAGAAGGTGCAGGTGCAGCTGATGGTCAAGGCGCTGCTGCCGACGGCGGATTTTTCCGGTGCCGACGCGGCAGACGCGCTGGCCATCGCGATCTGCCATGCGCACCATCGTTCGCACCGGCTGCTGGCCACCGGCACATGATCGGCAAGCTCAAGGGGCTGGTCGACGGCATCGGGGACGATCTCGTCCATATCGACGTGGGCGGCGTCGTCTACGAGGCGTTCTGCTCGAGCAAGACGATTGCGGCGCTGCCGCGGGTGGGTGAAGCCACCGTGCTGCACGTCGAGATGGTGGTTCGCGAGGAGCTGATCCGGCTCTACGGCTTTGCGACGGAAGCCGAGAAGGCGTGGTTCGGGATACTCACCTCGGTTCAGGGTGTGGGTGCGCGGCTTGCACTGTCGATCCTTTCGACGCTGGCGGTCAACGAGCTCTCGAGCGCGATTGCACTGCAGGACAAGGCGATGATCGGGCGAGCCTCGGGGGTGGGTCCCAAGCTGGCCTTGAGGATCGTTACCGAGCTCAGGGGCAAGGTGCCGGCGCTTGGCGCTGCCGAGCCGGGCGTCCTCGGTCTGCAGGCGGCCCTCGGAGAGGGAACTGCACGGTTGAATGTGGCGGACGCGGTCTCCGCCCTCACCAACCTCGGCTACTCGAGCGCGCAGGCGAGCGCGGCGGTGGCGCGGGTGGTGGGGAGAGAAGGGGAAGGAACCGCTACGGAGAAGCTGATCCGGCTAGGGCTGCGGGAATTGAGCAGCTGACTTGCCAACCGGAGGCTTACTCCTTACTTTTACGGTGACGTAAGGAGATTGCCGTGAGCTACTACGCAAAAGTCACGAGTAAGGGGCAAATCACGATTCCAAAGAAGGTCCGTGACTCGTTGGGGCTGCTGGAAGGGACGACCGTGATTGTCTCGGAGAGGGACGGCACCGCAGTTCTGCGGCCGAAGACCGGCCGGGCAATCGACCTTGCTGGATTTCTGGGTAAGCCGCCAAGCGGCAAGTCGCTCACCGTACAAGAAATGGATGAAGCCATCGGCGAGGCCGTCGCACGCGACCACGACCGGATCAGTCGCGGATGATTGGTGTCGATACCAATGTCCTTGCCCGGCTGTTCGTAGACGATGGTTCGCCTGAGCGTCAAAAGGTGCTGGCATACTTTACTGGGGCATCGCAGCGCGAGGTCGCATTCGTCAGCATGATCGTCCTGGTGGAGTTCGCATGGCTGCTTTCGACCAGATATGAATTTCCCCGACGTGCCATCTTGGATGCGGTGTCTGCGCTACTGGAGAACGCTGGATTCCTTGTTCAACGAGAGGACCTAGTCATCCAAGCGGTCGAGCGCGGCTATGCGGAAGGCGTGGGAATCGCGGATTACCTAATCGCGGCTTTGGCCCGTGAGGCCGGGTGTTCAGCAACGGTGACCTTCGATCGCAACGCCGCCAAGAGAGTGCCTGGGATGTCGCTGCTCAAGTGACGCGATATCGGATTGTCGACACGCTGCAGTTCTGGCTGGCCCACCTTGTGGTGGTGCCCACCGCGTTTCTTGCGGCTTTCTTCGGACCCATGCTTTACGAGCTGCTGACGGAGCGCCGGGGCGAGATCGAGTGGAACGCGGTGACCCTGTTCATGGGCCTTGGCTACGCGATCGGGGGGTATGTGCTGGGCGCGATGGCGACGGCGCTGCAAGTGTTCGGGCTGGCACTCTGGCAGCGGGTGCGCGGGGGTGGCTTCGGTATACTCTCGGTGATTGTTGCGACGGTGGTGGTTTGCGGCGGGCTGCTGCTCCTTGCTGGCCTGCCGGCGATCGCGAGCGGGAAGGGGGCCGTGCTGCTGCCTGGCGGACGCGATTTCGGGGTAACGGTGGTCTTCGCGATAACCGCGTTGGCGTTCGTCGCGACGTTCCTTCTCTGCCCACCCCTGAAGCTCGTCGAGCGTGCCGATGGCTGACCTCACGTCGGCAGCTGCAGGGCGCGACGATCCACTCGACGTTTCGCTGCGGCCAAGCGGCTTTTCTGAGTTCATCGGACAGGCGGCGGCGCGGGCGAACCTCGAGGTTTTCATCCAGGCCGCAAAGCAGCGCAAGGCGGCACTCGACCACGTGCTGTTCGTCGGGCCTCCGGGCCTCGGCAAGACGACGCTAGCGCAGATCGTGGCGCGGGAGCTCGGGGTGGGGTTCCGCGCGACGTCGGGGCCGGTGATCGCAAAGGCGGGCGATCTCGCCGCGCTGCTGACCAATCTGGAAGAGCGGGACGTGCTCTTCATCGACGAGATTCACCGGCTCAACCCGGCGATCGAGGAGATCCTCTATCCCGCGATGGAGGATTACCAGCTCGACCTGATCATCGGGGAGGGGCCGGCTGCCCGTTCGGTGCGGATCGACCTCGCCAAGTTCACGCTGATCGGCGCGACCACCCGGGCGGGACTGTTGACGACGCCGCTGCGCGACCGGTTCGGCATCCCGATCCGGCTCAGCTTCTATACGCCCGAAGAGCTGGTGCTGATCGTCGAGCGCGGGGCGCGGCTGCTCGGGGTGGGCATGGCGCCGGACGGGGCGCTCGAAATCGCGCGGCGGTCGCGCGGGACACCGCGCATCGCGGGCCGGCTGCTGCGCCGGGTGACGGATTTCGCGCTGGTGGACGGCGCCAAGGCGATCACCCGCGCGATTGCCGACAAGGCGCTGCTCCGGCTCGACGTGGATGCGCGCGGCCTCGACATGCTTGATCGGCGCTACCTCAAGACCATTGCGGAGCACTATGGCGGGGGACCGGTGGGGATCGAGACGATCGCCGCCGGCCTGTCGGAGCCGCGGGACGCGCTGGAGGAGATCGTCGAGCCGTACCTGATCCAGCAGGGTTTCATCCAGCGCACGCCGCGCGGCCGGATGCTGACCGCGACGGCGTTCCAGCACCTGGGCATGGCGGTGCCACAAGGCTTCATGGGCTTGCAGGCCAGTTTGTTCGAGGAGCCGGGAGAGAGCGAGTGAGCCGGCGACTCCACCGCCTCTCGGTCCGCGTGTACTACGAGGACACCGATTTTTCCGGGAACGTCTACCACGCCGCCTACCTGCACTTCTTCGAGCGCGGGCGTACGGAGTTCCTGCGCAGCCTCGGAGTTCATCATTCCGAGCTGATGAAAGAAGGGATTGCGTTCGCGGTTCGCAGCATGAGCATCGATTTCGCCGCGCCCGCGCACATCGACGATTTGCTCGAGGTTGCGACCGAGGTCGAAGGGCTGAGCGGCGCGCGGATGAGCCTGTCGCAGACGATTTCGCGCGGAGACACGGTCCTGACCACCGCGAGGCTCGTGGTGGTCGCAATCCGGCAGGATGGGCGGCCGACACGCATGCCGCAGGCGATTCGTGCGCGCTTTGGCGCGGTTGACCCACCGCCGGAATCTCTTTCTTAACCCCTTGTTGACCATAAGGGGCTCAGCTGCTCCCGACCTCGCGGGAGGTGCGGGAAACGGGGCCATTTGTCTTGAATTTGACCCATTTGAACCGCATCGACCGCGCATCTGGGATCGGTGCTTTTGGCCGGGACCGGAAGGACGATTCATGGACGCTGCTGTAGGGGCTGCTGCCAGCGCACCTCCTGTCGATTTCTCGATTTTCGCGCTCTTCTGGGCTGCCGACTGGGTGGTCAAGGCCGTCATGCTCGGGCTGCTTGCAGCCTCTATCTGGTGCTGGGCGATCATCATCGACAAGTCGCTGCTGTTCGGGCGCGTGACGCGGGAGATGAACCGTTTCGAGCGGGTGTTCTGGTCGGGCCATTCGCTCAAGGAGCTCTACGAAGAGGTCAAGGAGCGGCCGAGCGTGGGCCTCGGAACGGTTTTCGTTGCGGCCATGCAGGAGTGGGACCGCAGCCTGGAGCAGAACGCCGCCAGCCACCTCGGCGTACAGGCGCGGCTTGACAAGGTGCTCGACGTCGCGATCTCGCGCGAGAGCGAGGGGCTGGAGAAGCGCCTCGGCTTCCTTGCCACGGTCAGTTCGGCATCGCCCTTTATCGGCCTCTTTGGCACGGTATGGGGCAGCATGAACTCGTTCCAGGCGATTGCTGCGTCCAAGAGCACCAATCTCGCGGTCGTCGCCCCCGGTATCGCCGAGGCGCTGTTTGCGACCGCCCTCGGCCTGCTTGCGGCCATTCCGGCGCTGATCGCCTATAACAAGCTCTCGACCGACTCCAACAAGCTGGTGGCGCGGCTCGAAAGCTTCGCCGACGAGTTCTCGACCATCCTTTCCCGCCAGCTCGAAGCCCGGGGTGGCGCGTAATGGCGATGTCGGTTGCGGCATCGGGGGGAGGGGGCAAGCGCCGCCGGCGCCGCGGTGGCGGCAAGCGGCCGATGGCCGACATCAACGTCACCCCCATGGTCGACGTCATGCTGGTGCTGCTGATCGTCTTCATGGTCGCGGCGCCGCTGCTGACCGTCGGCGTGCCGATCGACCTGCCGCAGACGCAGGCCAAGGAGATGAACACCGAGAGCAAGCCGGTGACCGTGACCGTCACGCCCGACGGGCAGGTCTACCTGCTCGACAATGCCGTGGCGCTCGAGGATCTCGCTACGCGCATCGCCGAGATCGCGCCGGCCGGGCCCGAGGAAAGGATTTATGTCCGCGGCGACCAGACGGCGGACTACGGCACCGTGATGCGGGTGATGGGTGTGCTCTCGGCCGCCGGATACGCCCGGATCGGGCTGATCACGGAACAAGAACAGGTCCGGTAGAGCGATGCGGACCGGCTTTGCAGCTTCCGCCTCCGCCCACGCCCTGCTCGTTGCCTTCGGGTTGCTGAGCCTGGGCGCGGCGGAGCCGCTCAAGCCGGAGGTCGTCGACTCGATCGCGGTGGACCTAGTGCCGATCACCGACTTCTCGAACATCCGGGCGGGCTCACTGGAGAGCAAGGTGGTCGAGACACCGACCCCTGCTGTGGTGGAGTCCGAAAAGCCGGCCGAGCTGGCCAAGCCTACCGGCAATACCGAAGAGGACCAGCCCAAGCCGACCGAGGCGCCCAAGCCGAGCCCGGCCCCGACGGTCAATACCGCGCCCGAACCAGAGCCTGTGCCGGAGCCCGCTCCTCTTCCGGAGCCGCCCAAGCCGCAACCGGCGCCAGAGCCTGCTCCGGCACCGGCGCCCAAGCCGACGCCGGCGCCGCCGCAGCCGGAAGCCGCCGCGCCGGCGCCTGAGCTCGCCGTGCCGGAAACCCCGCAGCCGCCCAAGGAAGTAGCGCCGCAGCCGACGGTGCGTACCGCTGCGCTCGAGGAAAAGCGCGCGGCCTTCAAGAAGCAGCAGGAGGCGGCTGCCAAGGCCGAGGCGCTGGCGGAGCAGAAGAAAAAGGACGAGGCCAAGGCCGCGGCCGCCGCCGAGCAGAAGAAGAAGGACGACGAGAAGAAGGCGCGCGAGGCCAAGCAGAAGCAGCAGGCCGAAAAGCATGCCGACCAGGTCGCCAACATCATCAACAACGAGAGCTCGCGCGGTGCCGTCACCGGTGAGGGCGGAACGCCGACGCTGGGCAAATCGACCGGGCAATCGGCGACGTTGAGCCAGACGCAGATCGACGCGCTGGTCGCTCAGATCAAGACCTGCCTCAACACCCCGGCGGGCGCCGAAGATGTGGGGGCGACGACGACGCTGCAGTTCTCGATCGACGCGGGCGGCAATGTCGTCGGCCAGCCGCAGATGATGACCACGCCGACGAGCCAGATCGAGGACGCCTATGCCCGGGCCGCGCTGCGCGCGGTGATGCGCTGCGGTCCTTATGCGATGGCGGCGGGACAGGACGTTTCCGCCCTGTTCAACGCCGCTCAATTCTAGACGAAAGCCCGTGCGGGCGGTCTCGCCCCACGAAAAATGGAGACCTGACCGATGTCCCTTCTCACCCGACGCCACGCGCTCAAGCTCGGTCTGGCCGGAGCCGCCGTCGCGGCAGCCAGCAGCCCGGCAATGGCGCTGGTCCAGATCGTCGTCACCGGCGGCAACTTCGTGCCCCTGCCGATCGCCATCCCCGACTTCGCCTCGGCCGACCCGAGCTTCGGCCGCGAGGTCGCCGACATCGTGCGCGCCGACCTGAAGCGCTCCGGGCTGTTCGCGCCGCTCGAGCCCGCCAGCCTGCCGCAGCGGGTCGGTGACGTTTCCGCCCAGCCCGACTTTGCGGCCTGGCGCGGCATCAACGTCGACGCGCTGGTCATGGGGCAGGTCGACCGTGGCGGCGACATACAGTCGGCGGTGCGCGTGTGGGACACGCAGCAGGCGGCGCAGGTCGTCGGCAAGCAGCTCGGCACCGACGCTGGCTCGTGGCGCCGCATTGCGCACATCGTTGCGGACTCGATCTACGAGTCGCTGGCGGGCGACACCGGCTATTTCGACACCAAGGTGGTCTATGTCGCCGAGAGCGGGCCGAAAGCCAACCGCACCAAGCGTCTCGCCATCATGGACCAGGACGGCGCGAACGTTCAGTACATCACGTCGGGCAAGTCCCTGGCACTGACGCCGCGGTTCTCGCCGACTCAGCAGATGCTGACCTACCTCAACTTCGAGGACGGCAACCCGCAGGTCTACCTGCTCGACCTCGGGTCGGGACGGCAGCAGCGGCTGGGAAGCTTTGGCTCGATGACCTTCTCGCCCCGGTTCTCGCCGGATGGCCGGACCATCGTGTTCTCTGTGGAGTCGCAGGGGACGACCAACATCTACGCGCTGCCGGTCGGCCAGAGCCAGCCGGTGCAGCTGACCTCGGGCGCGGCTATCGACACCTCGCCTTCGTATTCGCCCGATGGCAGCCGGATCGTGTTCGAGAGCGACCGTGGCGGCAATCCGCAGCTCTACGTCATGGGTTCGGGCGGCGGCGGCGCGCAGCGGATTTCCTACGGTGAGGGCTCGTATTCGACGCCGGTGTGGTCGCCCAAGGGCGATCTCATCGCCTACACGCGCCAGAGCGGAGGCAATTTCCAGATCGGCATCATGAAGCCGGACGGATCGGCCGAACGCATCCTGGTTTCGACCTTCCACGCCGAAGGCCCGACCTGGTCGCCCAATGGCCGGGTGATCATGTACTTCTCCGATCCGGGCGGGGACGCGGGTCCCTCGCTCTATTCGGTCGACATCTGGGGCCGCAATAACCAGAAGATCCCGACCGAGACGTACGCGTCCGACCCGAGCTGGTCGCCGCTGCGGACGTAACCGGGGCGTGTCCACCCGCATACCTGGCGTCGCCGACATTCTCTATGTGATGGCGACGGAGCTCGAGTATGGGGCCGAGCTCAAGGCGCGGATCAGCCCGACAATTACCGGCGTGGGGCCAGTGGAGGCGGCGGCTGCCGTGGCGGAGCGGCTGACGCGGCTCGATGTCGAGGGCCAGCTGCCGCTGCTGGTGGTTTCGCTGGGTTCGGCCGGATCGAGCCGGCTGGAACAGTGCGGGCTCTACCAGGCGCGGAGCGTGTCGTGGCGCGACATGGACGCGAGCGCGATCGGTTTTGCGCCTGGGGTGACGCCGTTCCTCGAGCTGCCCGCCGAGCTGCCGCTCGGACCATTCGTGCCCGGCATTCCGCTCGCGACGCTGTCGACTGGCGCGGACGTGGTGTCCGGCGTCCACGCCTATGATCGGATCGGCACCGACATGGTCGACATGGAGACCTTTGCCGTGCTGCGGGCGTGCCAGCGCTTCGGCGTGCCACTGATCTCATTGCGGGGCATTTCGGACGGCGATGCAGAGCTCGGGCACATCACCGGCTGGACGCAGTATCTCGACATCATCGACGTCAAGCTCGCCGATGCCGTCGACCGGCTTGAGGCCGCGTCTCGGCCGGACGGCTGGAGTGGCCAACGGAATAATTCGGCTCGGGTCGTTGTGTTCGGGCAACACACATGAAAAGCCCGGATTCCGGCCACATTGCAGCCGTCTTGACCTTGGATTAACCAATCCAACACACGCCGCCTTAAGATAACGGGCGGTAAAACCGGGGCCAACATTCCAAGACTTCAGGAGATTGACCGGATGCGTTTAATCGCGCCCATTCTTGGCATCCTGCGTACGCTCGGGCTGGTAACGCTCGTCGTTGCGGTTGCCGCCTGCTCGCGCACACCCGCAACCGGTGTCGGCAACCTCGGGCCGGGCGGCGGCGCGCCGGGCAGCCAGCAGGAATTCCTCGTCACAGTCGGCGACCGCGTGTTCTTCGAGACGGACTCCTCGGCCCTCACCGCCGATGCGCAGGCGACGCTCGACAAGCAGGCCGCCTGGCTCAACCGCTACGGCAACTACCGCATCCTCATCGAGGGTCACGCCGACGAGCGCGGTACCCGCGAGTACAATATCGCGCTGGGCGCCCGCCGCGCCACGGTGGTGGTCAACTACCTCGTCGCCCGCGGCGTCAACGCGGGCCGGATCACGTCCAAGTCGTTCGGCAAGGAACGGCCGGTCGCGATCTGCAACGACATTTCCTGCTGGAGCCAGAACCGCCGCGCGGTCACGGTCGTCCAGTAGATCCGCCTAATGGCGGCGGGGCAGGGGAGCAGCCACTCCTTCACTCCGCCACCAGCTACTCCGGGAAACTGGAGGCAATAGCGTCGGTGCCGCGTACTCTGGCACCGGCGCTTTTTGTTTTTGGGGGCACGAGATAGGCCCACTGGCATCTCGCAACCACTCGCGCTTTGATTTCACCAAATTCGCGCGCTATGGACGCCGCTCTCGCAGCGGTAGCTGCAGACACATGGAGACCACATGTCCCTGAACCCCCTTTCCGAAGCCAAGCGGCTCGCGCTTCCAGCGCTGCTCGCGCTGGGGCTGAGCGCTCCCGCGCTCGCCGCCTCGCTGACCCCGCTTCCGCTCCTGCCGGTCGAGGCTTCGCCAGCGCCGGTTCACGTTGCCCAGAACCAGCAGCAGGCGGCCCAGCTTGCCGTTCGCATCCAGCAACTCGAGGAGCAGCTGCGCGTGCTGAACGGCCAGGTCGAGGGCCTGCAGTTCCAGCTGACGCAGATGCAGAC
>JAEZBF010000314.1 GCA_023427545.1 Pseudomonadota bacterium | reverse complement strand
TGACCGATCTCCGGACCCGCCATGCTGCGCCGCACCAGCGCCGCGCCCTCGGCGATTTGCCGGCGGTCCCAAAGCACGATGTCCTGCTCCCCGATGAGCAGCGCGTTCCCGTTGGGCCCCAGGCGAGCGGCTCTGCGGGAATCGTGCAGTAGCATGAGGGCCAGGAGCCCGAGCACTTCGGGCCGCGGCATGAACTCGACAAGCAGCCGGCCAAGGCGGATCGCTTCGTCCGCGATCTCTGTGGCCTGGGTAGAATAGCCCTCATTGAACACCAGGTAGATGGCTGCGAGCACCACTTCCAGCCGATCTTCCAGCTCGTCCTCGTCAGGGACTTCGTAGGGAATGCCGGCGTTGCGGATCTTGGTCTTGGCGCGGACGATCCTCTGGGCCAGCGGCGGCGCCGGCACGAGGAAGGCGTGGGCAATCGCCTCGGTCGTGAGGCCGCAGACCTCGCGCAGGGCAAGGGCCACTCGCGCGTCGGGGGCAAGCGCGGGATGGCAGCAGGTGAAGATGAGCCGCAGCGTGTCGTCGGGGATGATTTCGGCCTGGGGGGTTTCCACCGCTTCCTCCACCATCAGCTCGTTGAGCGCCGCGGCATGACGCGCGTTGCGGCGGATCCGGTCGATCGCCTTGAAGCGCCCGGCCGAGGCCAGCCAGGCGCGTGGGTTGTACGGCATGCCATCCCTGGGCCAGCTCTCGGCTGCCGCGAGGAAAGCGTCGTGCAGCGCCTCTTCGGCAAGATCGAAGCTGCCCAGCAGGCGGATCAGGGTGGCTCGGACGCGACCGGACTCCGCCCGCCAGACCGCCTCGAGATCGATCATCGCGGGCCGTAAGTCCGGTTCGCCCATTCCTCCCAATCGGGATCGGCGGGGTTCTTGACCTCGCGGATCTCGAAGTGCGCGTAGGCGGCCATGGGGTCCCTGGCGAGGATCGCGAGGAGCTCGTCGCGGTCGGCGACATCGAACAGGACGAAGCCGCCGACGTGCTCCTTGGTGTCGACGTAGGGGCCGTCGGTCATCGACAGTCCGTCGCCGCGCCGGCGCACGGTCAGAGCGTCGCACGGCGAGGCCATCGCGGCCCCGGTGACGAGCTTGCCGGAGGCGACAAGCTCACGGTCATAAGCGACGTTCTCGGCGTTGAACCGCTGCAGTTCCTCGGGACCGAGGGCCTGGAGCGCGGCGTCGTCGACGTAGAGCAGGCAGATGAATCGGGCCATGATCAGAGCTCCGGGGCGAAGGCGGGCCGAATCTCGATCCGTCCGAGCTGGGCGACCGGCATGCGGCTCGCGATGCGGATCGCATCGTTCAGGTCGCGGGCGTTGACGAGGATGAAGCCGCCGAGGTGCTCCCTGGTCTCGGCGAAGGGACCGTCGGTGGTCGAGATTTCGTCGCCGCGGACGCGGATGGTCACAGCCTGATCGGGCGACCGCAGCGCCGAGGCGGCGATCAGCTGGCCGCTCGCCTTGAGCTCGGCGTCGAATGCCGCGGAATCGTGGTCGAGCTTTCGTTGCTGCTCGGGCGTAAAGCCCTCGAAAGCGCGCTCCTCGACATAAAACAGCAGGGCATATTCCATCGGTCCACTCCGTGTTGATCACGGGTTAGTCGAACGGGGGGCGCTCAGATCGACAGCACGATCTTGCCAAAATTGCCGGGGTCTTCCATCGCGCGGTGCGCGGCGATGGCTTCGGTCAGGGGGAAGGTCCGCACGCGCGGTTTGGGGACGTTGCCGGTTTCGAGCGCCGGCCAGATGTCCCGGCGCAAGCGGGCCGCAATCGCAGCCTTGGTTTCGCGGGTCTGCGGACGGAGGGTAGAGGCCGAGAGCGTCAGCTGGTTCATGAGCATGCGGCCGATGGGGAGCTCCGCCGTGACGCCGTGGGCGGTGGAAACAAGGAGGATGTGGCCAAAGCGCGCCGAGGCCTCGATGTTGCGGGCCGTCGTGGCGCCGCCGACGATGTCGACGATGCGGTCGGCGCCGTTGCCGCCGGTGAGCGCGAGCGTCCGGGCGACGAAGTCCTCACGGGTCCGGTCGATGGTGGCAAAGGCGCCCAGACCCGTGGCGTAGGCGGCTTTCCCGGGCGAGGAGACGACGCCGATGGCATTGGCGCCGAGGATGCGGCTGATCAGGATCGCAGCACCGCCAATGCCGCCGGACGCACCGTGGACGAGCACCGTCATCCCTGCCTCGAGCTTCGCGCGCATCACCAGCGTCTGGGTAACGGTGAAGAACGTCTCGGGCAGGGCGGCACCTTCGGCGAAGCTCCAGCCGCGGGGCAGGGGGAGGACCTGGCCGTGCGGTACGGCGACGAATTGGGCATATGCGCCGCCATTGGTCAGCGCCACGACGCGGTCGCCGACCGACCAGGGGCCGGCGGGCACGACGACTTCGCCGGCGGCTTCGAGGCCGAGGTGCGGAGAGGCATCGGGTGGCGGATCGTAGCGGCCGCGCCGCTGGGCGAGGTCGGGCGCATTGACGCCCGCGGCGGCGACGCGGATCAGCACCTCGCCGTCGCGCGGTTTCGGCACGGGCAGTGTGCTCACCTGCATGGCTTCGGGGCCACCGGGGCTGGGCACGACGATTGCGGTCATGGCGTCGGGGATCTGCATGCGCCCGAGTTAGGCGCGGGAGCGCTTGCCCGGCAAGGGCCTCGCGCTAAGATCGGCAAAAGGAGGCCGGGCATGGACATCGACGAGCCGAGAAAGAAACTCGCACCGCACGAGGTCGGCATGCCGATCGACACAATGTCCGTCGGCGAATTGCGCGAGCGGATCGCGCTGCTCGAGGAAGAGATCGTCCGGCTCAAGGCGGCGATCGAGGCGCGCGAGAAAACCCGCTCGGAAGCGGAGTCGCTGTTCAAGCGGTGAAAGCCGCGCTCCTCGAGTTGGTTTCAGTTCCGGCAAGCCCGCTGGTTAAGGAACCGTCGCATGTTAACTCGCGCTTAAGCACCCGCTGATAACTTCACGTTATCCAGTCCTCTGGATTTGCGGAGCGGGTCTCCCCTCTGCTTTGACGCCTCCCTGTTAACTTTCGAGAGCCGTTTCGACGGCTCTTTTTTCTTGTCCCGATGGCGGCCCCGGAGCGTTAAGGCTGTCGCAAGCCTGCGGTCCCGGCAGACGTGACGGGCGGCAGGATCGCGCCTATGATCACTCTTTCGAACGAGCGGGTTAAGCCAGCGACGATGGACCCCAAGGATCAGCCCAGACCGGTAGCGCTGGGACCCCGCATCATTGCCTCGGGCGGATTCGACGGGCTCTACCGCGAGGGCATGGCGCTGATCGAAGAAGTCGCGGCCTATCTCGACGGCGACGGCCGCACCGAGAGCCGGCGGCTGCCGCGCGAAGCCTCGTTCGTCTACGCAACGGAATCCATGCGGCTGACCACGCGGCTGATGCAGCTCGCGTCGTGGCTGCTGCTGCAGCGGGCTGTCAACGAGGGCGAGCTGACGCCGGAGAACGCACGCTCGGAGAAGGAGAAGGTGCGCTTTTCAGCAACGCCGGTTGAGCGGGGTGGCCCGGGGTTCGAGGAGCTGCCGGAACGGCTGCGTGAGTTCATCGCCAAGGGCGACCGGCTGTTCGACCGGGTGCAGCAGTTCGACAAGCTTGAGCGCGGCAACATGCCGGAGATCCCGGTCAGCACCGCCAACGGGATCGCGGATCAGCTGAGCCGGTTGCGCGCGGCGTTTTCGCGGCTGAGCGAGTAGGGGCCGAAAGCCCAGACCTCGTGGTTCGTGGCTCGACGAGCTCGCCAGGAGGAGCTCACCATGAGGTCCTCACCGGCGCATCGGCAGCCCTCACCGTGGCCTGTCGAACCACGAGGGCGTTGCACCAGAAGTTGGATAGCAAAAAGCCCGACGATGCCGGGCCTTACGCACTTCCGATGACAGCTCGATTCAGCTGCCGAGCAGGCCCTTGAAGCGCTCCTTGACGCGCGAAACGCGGCCGCCGCGATCCATCAGCTGGCCCGTGCCGCCGGTCCAGGCGGGGTGGGTCTTGGGATCGATGTCGAGCTGGAGGGTATCGCCCTCGGCGCCGTAGGTGGAGCGCGTCTGGTACTTGGTGCCGTCCGTCATCACCACATTGATCATGTGGTAGTCGGGGTGGGTTTCTTTCTTCATGGGAGATGTCCCCGAAATCAAACGGGCGCCACGGCGCCCGGAGAGCTGGATTGAACGATTGCCGCGGCTTCTACAGAAAAGGGCAGGGCAGCGCAAGGGCTCGGGGCGTGCGGCCGAATAGCTGTTGCGGCTGCCAGGGTTCCTTCCTATACCGAACTCGCTTTGAGAACGGGTTCGCGCAACATCCGGGGGCCGCGGCGGGCACAGCGGTCTGCCGATAGCGATACGGCGGACGAGACCAAACCCGTCTCGCTAGAGCCGCTGCGGCGGCTGCTGCCCTTCCTGCTGCGCTATCCGATGCAGCTGAGCCTGACCATCGGCTTCCTGCTCGTCGCCTCGATTTCCTCCCTCGCCATTCCGGCGTTTGCCGGCCGGGTGGTAGACCAGGGGTTCGTCGAGCAGAACATCGACAGCATCCTCTCCTACAGCGGCATCATCCTCGTGATCGGCGCCATCATGGCGGTGGCGAGCGGGTCGCGGTTCTATTTCATCTCGATCCTGGGCGAGCGGGTGCTGACCGACCTGCGGCGCGCCGTGTTCGACCACCTGCTGACGCTCGATGCTTCCTTCTTCGACACGCATCGGGTGGGCGAGCTGACGTCGCGGCTCAACGGAGACGTGGCGACCATTCGTGGCGCCATCGGCTCCAG
>JAEZBF010000289.1 GCA_023427545.1 Pseudomonadota bacterium | reverse complement strand
CGCCATGCGCGCGCGGTCGAGATAGCTCGCGACGATGAAGGCCATCTTGTCGGTTTCGGCGTGCACCACCTTGGCGAGCGGCCCGGTCGTGGCGCTCGCCTCGTTCCGCATCACCGCGAGCGGGGTTTTGAGCCCATGGGCGAGGTTGCCGACCTGGTTGCGGGCGCGCTCGACGATCTGCGAGTTCGCGCGCAGCAGCTCGTTGACCTCGGCCGCCAGCGGGGCGATCTCGCGCGGGAAATCGCCGGTCACCTTGTCCGTCTCGCCCTCGCGGACCTGCTCGAGCGCCTTGCGCAGCCGCCCGATCGGCCGCAGCGCCAGCCGCGCGACGATCGCGCTCATGATGGCGAGCGCGATGCCCACGGCGCTGAGCACGATCAGCGTCTGCCCGCGGAACTGGTCGACCAGGGTGAGGATCTCGTCGAGGCTGCCGGTCACCGTGATCCGCAACGGCACGCCGTTGGCGGTGATCGCGCGCTCGATCACCCGCATCTTGGTGCCGAACTCGTCGGTCAGCACGCCTGTCCGCGAATTGGCGGCATCGAGCGCGCCTTCGAGACTGGGGGGCACGGTTCCGAACAGCGAGGGGGAGAGATTGACGATGCGGCCGCTGTCGTCGCGGATCGCCCAGTACCAGCCCGAGCCGGGCCGCGCGAAGCGCGGATCGGTCAGCCCCGCGTCGAGCTCATCGGGACTTGTCGCCTGCAGCGTCTGCTCGACCAGCGTGCCCAGGTGGAACTGCAGCGTTTCCGTCAGCGAGGTGTCGAGCGCGCGCGAATAGAGCTCGGTGAGCAGGAATGCGGTGCCGATGAGCGCGAGGATCAGCCACCCGGCGGAGAGCGCGAACAGCGACGCGGCGATCGAGCGGCTGGGCACTGCGAGCACCTGTTGCGCCCACAGCTTCAGCGACTTCAGCGTCGCGGCACGGTCCATCAGTCCTCGAGGATCTGGTAGCCCAGGCCCCGCACGGTCTGGATGCAGTCGTCCGGCAGCTTCTTGCGAAGGCGTCCGACGAACACCTCGATGGTATTGGAATCGCGGTCGAAGTCCTGATCGTAGAGGTGCTCGGTCAGCTCGGTGCGCGAGATCACCTTGCCCTTGTGGTGCATCAGGTAGCTCAGCAGCCGCAGCTCGTGGCTGGTCAGCTTGACAGACTGGCCATCCCCCGTGACCTTGCCGGCCTTGACGTCGAGCCGCACGCGGCCGGCGACGATCTCGTTGCTGGCGTGCCCGGCGGCACGCCGGACGAGGGCGCGGATGCGGGCGAGAATCTCTTCCATGTGGAAGGGCTTCGCCACGTAGTCGTCGGCGCCGGCATCGATGCCCTGCACCTTGTCGCTCCAGCGGTCGCGTGCCGTCAGCAGCAGCACCGGCATGTCCTTGCCGGCGCGCCGCCATTCCTCGAGAACGCTCAGGCCGTCCATCTGCGGCAGGCCGATATCGAGCACGACCGCATCGTAGGGTTCGGTGTCGCCGAGGAAGTGGCCTTCCTCGCCGTCGAACGCGACGTCCACCGCATAACCGGCGTCCGTCAGCGCCTCTTTGATCTGTCGATTGAGATTGGCGTCGTCTTCAACGACCAGAATACGCATGTCCCGCCCGCCCCGAGTTACTCAACGTATTTAGGGGGATCAGCCGGAAGCCCGCAAGACCAGAGTACGCGCCTGTCCATAGGCGTCGATGACGCCGACATAGTACGCCCAGTTGCCGTTGTCGCGACAGACCTCAACCGACAGCACCTCGGTATTGCGGCCGATGCCGTTGCGCTCGAGCACCTGCGCAACCGGGGCGATTTCGCCGGAGGCGATCCTGGTCTGGAGGTCGCGATTGGAGAGGCACGCCTCCTGCGCTGCAGCCGGAACGGCGGCAGAAAGCGAGATCAGCGTCGCCGCGGCGAGCGCGGCGACCAGTGGTTTGAAGGTTCGGATCATTTCCAGAACAGTACTGACTGCGACCTGAACCTGCGATGAACAGTCCTCACGTCCCGGCCTTCTCGATTCCTCTGCGCAGGAAGATGATGGCGAAGGCCTCCATCAGCAAGTGTCCGGCCGACTGACCCTCCATCGCAGGCACCGAGACGCCGGCCAGTTCGGCAAGTGCGGCGAGCAGCATGAGGGCGGCGACGATGTAGGTGCGGTATCCCGAAAGCGCGGTCATCGTGTTGTTTCCTTTCTGGTTTGGGGGAGCTGATGCGGCGGCCATCTGGAGCGCGGCGCGCCTGATCGTCGCGACCCGGCTGGACCAGCCGCGTCCGAACGTCGCGTAGGTCGCGAGCCGCTGCAGGAAGCTCAGCCGGCCGTCGCAGATCGTGGCGATGAGCTTGTCGAGCACCGACCTGCGATCGGCTACGGCAGCAAGTGTGATCGGTCCGATGATGCCGTCCGAGCTCACCCCGACGGCCCCCTGCAATGCCCTGATCGCGCGGTCGGGACCGGAATTTACGGCGAAGTCGAACACCGCGAGGTCAAGTCCGGCCGGCAGGTCGCCACACCGGCAGCGGTTCCAATACTGCCCTCGATAGATCTCGGCCGCCTCTGCCCGCCCCAGCGCCTTGACCTCCGCCTTGGCCAGTGCGCTCGCCGGCGACACGCCGCGCCAGGCGGCGAGCGTTGCCCGCGTGATGCCCATGTTGGTCGCACCGCCCGGATCGGCGGGATCGTCGACGTACCCACCCTCGAGCTTCAGGACAACGTCGAGGCAGGTGGCAAACCGCGCCGCCGCATCTTCATTTGGCTCATTCATCGAAAGTCCCTTCTGAGGCATGGCCGGGCCCGACGACGGGGCTGACCTGCTGCACGGTGAAAGCGAAGCTGCTCGGCGGCGCGCCGAAGTCGGCAGTCTGTTCCGCGGCGGAATAGCCGGCGCTCGTTGTGGCGCTTGCGATCTCGCGGACCGCAACGCCGGCCGACAGCACGGTGACGACGAAGCTCTCCGGCACGCCCTCCACCGGCGCCTCCCCCAGGCCCCAGCCATCGCCGTCGGCGCGGCTGCGGCGTGTCCAGGAGAACACGATGTCGTCGGTCCCGCCGGGCCGCACCGCCTGCACATCCGCCGGAGCCGGCGGCAGCGCCGGTGCAACCCCGAGCTCCACCTCGAGCGCAAATCCTGTCGCATCCAGCCGCCCGGCATACGCCCGCAGCGCCAGCGTCTCGCCCAGCCACTGCGGCGGCACGAGCGCCTCGGCAACCCTCTCGTTGAGCACCATCACGCGGTTCCCGGCAGACGCCGTGCCGATCGCGTACTCCGTCCCCATCCGCCCGCGGAGCAGCCAGGTGAGCGTGTAGGTGCCCGGCGCCACCAGCTCGGCGTCAGCAAAGCCGATGACCTCCCACTCCCCCGCGTCCGTCTCCACCGCCAGGCGGTTCGCCCCGGCCAGCACGGCCGCCTCCTCTGCCGAGGCAAGGTGCCCCGAACGCAGCATCAGGCTCAGCTCGGACGTCTCGTCCCAGCCGGTCACCGGACCAGCAGACAGCGTCGCGACAAGGACGCCAACGTGTCCCGGCCGCTTCACGCGCCCAAGTTCGCTGCCGCCGACCTCCGCGCGGATGACGACGTCGCCCGGCCAGGGATCGGACTCCGCCACGACGCAGAGGCGCGAATAAGCCGAATTGTCCCGCCGCGGCGGCAGATGGGCGAAGGTGATGAGCGGCAACGCCCGCGGCAGTACCACCCGGCTGACCGGGCCCGGCCGCTCCGCGCCGATCGCCGGCCTGATCTCTGGCGGAACCGCCCGCGCCGAGATGCGCCGCACCTCGCCGTCCCGGATCTCCGTGATCTCGTACGGCCCTTCACCGGCACCGCCCGTAGTGACCACGTCGCCAGCCTCGAGCGCGGCAGCCGATGGCGGCAGCCCGATCTCGAGCGTGTCCTCGCCGGCGCTCCGATCGATCAGCATCCGTTCCGCCGCCATGCGAGCCCCCGCGATGTCGAGCACGAGTGGGCTCGCCTCGTTCGCGACCGTCCCGCCGTCGAGATTGAGCGCCGTCGCGGTTCCGGCGAGGTAGCCCCGGACGCGATCGATGTAGGTGAGCCCCAGCTGCCCCAGCGCCTCGGTCGGATCGGCCCGGCGGCGACTGATGATCGGTCGATCCGCAACGGCCAGTTCTCCGGCCTCGACCGCTACCGCCAGCCGCGGCTTGGCGCGCCCCAACGCCAACCCCTCGGCCGTCTCCCGCACCGTCAGCCCGCATGCCGCCGCACCCGGCGTCAGCGCATCTCGCGCCGAGACGATCCCCTCGACCCCCAGCCCCTGCACCAGTGGCGCCGCAGGCGCGACCG
>JAEZBF010000283.1 GCA_023427545.1 Pseudomonadota bacterium | reverse complement strand
GAATGCAGCAGGCGGAGGTCCTCCTCGTCAGCCATCCGTCAGCTACATCCCGTCGTGCTGCCGCAGGTGTCGCACTTCAAACACGTCCCGTTCCGGACCATCGTGAAGTTGTGGCACTCGGTGCATTGGTCGCCGGTGTAGCCTTTCATCTGGGCTTCGGCGCGCAGGGTGCCGGCGTCCTTGGACGAGGGCGGGGAGGGGATGGGGTCCACTTCCGCCGTGTTGAAGGCCGAGGGCGAGAGGTTGGGGTCCTGCTTGAGGGCAGTGCCGGACTTCAGGGCCGTGACGGTGTGCGAGCTGATGCTCGCGACCGGTGCGAAGGCGGCCATGGTGGGCTTTTGCACCAGCATGAGGTTCTGGTCCTTGACCTTGCCGCGCGTCATGCCGCGGGAGACCAGGGTCTGCGCGGGGACCGGGGCAGGGCCATCCTTGCGGGCGCTCGATTCCGCATTGCCGCCGCCGAGCGCGGTCGCCGGACCTTCGGGCGAGACGTGCGCCAGATCGGTGCGATCGAGGTAGGAAATCGCGAGCTCGCGGAAGATGTAATCGAGGATCGAGGTCGCGTTCTTGATCTGGTCGTTGCCCATGACCATGCCCGCCGGCTCGAAGCGGGTGAAGGTGAAGGCCTCGACGTATTCATCGAGCGGCACGCCGTATTGCAGGCCAAGCGAGATGGCGAGGGCGAAGTTGTTCATCATGGCGCGGAAGGCGGCGCCTTCCTTGTGCATGTCGATGAAGATCTCGCCGAGGCGGCCGTCGTCGAACTCGCCGGTGCGGACATAGACCTTGTGGCCGCCCACGATCGCCTTCTGGGTATAGCCCTTGCGGCGGTTGGGGAGCTTTTCGCGGAAGTGGACCTGCCGCTCGATGATCTTCTCGACGATCTTCTCCGCGATCTGCGGGACGCGCTGGGCGGCGGGCAGGGCGGCGAGCGCTTCGGCCGCATCCTCCTCGTCCTCGTCGTCGTCGGCGAGGAGGGAGGCGTTGAGCGGCTGGCTGAGCTTACTGCCGTCGCGGTAGAGGGCGTTGGCCTTGAGGGCCAGCCGCCAGCTCAGCATGTAGGCTTCCTTGGCGTCCGCGACCGTCGCGTCGTTGGGCATGTTGATGGTCTTGGAAATGGCGCCCGAGATGAACGGCTGGGCCGCGGCCATCATCAGGATGTGGCTTTCGACGCTGAGGTAGCGCTTGCCGATCTTGCCGCAGGGGGAGGCGCAGTCGAACACCGGCAGGTGCTCGGGCTTGAGGTGCGGCGCGCCCTCGAGGGTCATGGCGCCGCAGACGTGGATGTTGGCGGCCTCGACGTCCTTACGCGAGAAGCCGAGGTGAGCCAGCAGATCGAACGCCGGGTCGGCGAGCTGGGCGTCGGTGACGCCGAGGGACTTGAGGAAATCGGCGCCGAGCGTCCACTGGTTGAAGATGAACTTGATGTCGAAGGCCGACTTGGTCGCGGCGTTGAGCGCGGCGATCTTGTCGTCGGTAAAGCCCTAGGTGCGCAGGGTTGACGGGTTGATGCCGGGCGCCTGGTTGAGGTTGACGTGGCCGACGGCATAGGCCTCGATCTCGGCGATCTGGCTTTCGCTGTAGCCGAGCGTGCGCAGGGCGGGCGGCACGGCGCGGTTGATGATCTTGAAGTAGCCGCCGCCCGCGAGCTTCTTGAACTTGACCAGCGCGAAATCGGGCTCGATGCCGGTGGTGTCGCAATCCATCACGAGACCGATCGTGCCGGTCGGAGCGATCACCGAGACCTGGGCGTTGCGGTAGCCGTGCTGCTCGCCGAGCGCCAGGGCATCGTCCCAGGCGTGGCGGGCGGCCTGCCCGAGGGCGGCGTCCTTGAGGCTGGCGTGGTCGAGCGGCACGGGGTTGATCGACAGGCCCTCGTAGCCCTCGGCGTTGCCGTGGGCGGCGCGGCGGTGGTTGCGGATGACGCGGAGCATGTGTTTGGCATTGCGCTTGTAGTCGCCGAAGGCGCCGAGCTCCTTGGCCATCTCGGCCGAGGTCTTGTAGGCGATACCGGTCATGACCGCGGTGATGGCGCCGGCGATCGCGCGGCCTTCTGCCGAGTCATAGGGAATGCCGGAGGTCATCAGCAGGCCGCCGATGTTGGCGTAGCCGAGGCCGAGCGTGCGGTAGACGAAGGAGCGCTCGGCGATGGCCCTGCTGGGGAACTGCGCCATCATCACCGAGATTTCGAGGACCAGCGTCCAGAGGCGCGAGGTGTGCTCGAAGCCGGCCACGTCGAAGGTGCCGTCGGCCTGGCGGTAGGGCAGGAGGTTGATCGAGGCGAGGTTGCACGCCGTGTCGTCGAGGAACATGTACTCCGAGCACGGGTTCGACGCGACGATCGGGCCGGCGGCGGGGGAGGTGTGCCACTCGTTGATGGTGGTGTGGTACTGGATGCCCGGATCGGCCGAAGCCCAGGCGGCGTAGCCGATCTGCTCCCAGAGATCGCGGGCCTTGAGGGTCCTGGTGACCTTGCCCGGCGTGGTGCGGCTCAGCAGGTTCCAGTCGCCGTCGGTCTCGACGGACTTGAGGAAGTCGTCGGTGACGCGGACCGAGTTGTTCGAGTTCTGGCCCGAGACGGTGAGGTAGGCTTCGCTGTCCCAGTCGGTGTCGTAGACCGGGAATTCGAGGTCGGTGTAGCCCTGCCGCGCGAACTGGATGACGCGCTGGATGTAGTTCTCGGGCACCAGCGCCTTCTTGGCGGCGCGGACCTCGCGCTTGAGGGCTGGGTTCTTCTCGATCTCGAAGCAATCGCCCTCGGGGCCGTCGCAGTTAACGCAGGCCTTCATGATGGCCTTGAGGTGCTTCGATACGACCTTGGAGCCAGTGACGAGGGCAGCGACCTTCTGCTCCTCCTTCACCTTCCAGTTGATGTAGTTCTCGATGTCGGGGTGATCGATATCGACGACGACCATCTTGGCGGCGCGGCGGGTGGTGCCGCCCGACTTGATGGCGCCGGCGGCGCGGTCGCCGATTTTGAGGAAGCTCATGAGGCCCGACGAGCGGCCGCCGCCCGAGAGCTTCTCGCCCTCGCCGCGCAGCTTGGAGAAGTTCGAGCCGGTGCCCGAGCCGTACTTGAAGAGCCGCGCCTCGCGCACCCAGAGGTCCATGATGCCGCCCTCGTTGACGAGGTCGTCGGCGATGGACTGGATGAAGCAGGCGTGCGGCTGGGGATGCTCGTAGGCCGACTTCGACTGGGTCAGCCGGTGGGTGAAGGGATCGACGTAGAAGTGACCCTGGCCCGGGCCATCGATGCCATAGGCCCAGTGCAGGCCGGTGTTGAACCACTGCGGGGAGTTCGGCGCGACGCGCTGGGTCGCGAGGGTATAGCGGACCTCGTCGTAGAAGGCGCGGGCGTCCTCCTCGCTGTCGAAGTACTTGCCCTTCCAGCCCCAGTAGGTCCAGGTGCCCGCGAGGCGGTCGAAGACCTGACGGCTGTCAGTCTCGGAGCCGAAGCGCTCGGCTTCGGGCAGCGCGGCGAGCGCATCGGTGTCCGGCACAGAGCGCCAGAGCCAGGACGGAACGTCGTTCTCCTCGACGCGCTTGAGGTGCCTGGCGACGCCAGCCTTGCGGAAGTACTTCTGCGCAATGATGTCGGCCGCAACCTGCGACCAGCTCGCGGGCACATCGATCCCCTCGAGCCGGAACACCACCGAGCCATCCGGATTTCGGATTTCGGACGTGGTCGAGCGGAACTCGATCCCAGCATAGGCGCTCTGGTTGGCTTGGGTGTAGCGACGTTCGATGCGCATGCTTCAGTCCTCTTGTGGTCGGTCGGCTCGGATGGGAAGGGCACCGAGCCCCCCGCGGACCCGACTGCCAACCGCATGATCCTGCTGATGTGCTCCGAGTCGGTCGAGCCAACTTTTTGTGGCGTCCAGGCACCACTGGTTGTGCTTAGAGCGAGCTTACACCCAAAATCTGGTGCCTCATATGGGGATTGTGGGGATAAGTTGCGAGCGTCGGCACGGGGTCACAAGACCTTAATCCGGCTTAAGGGCAGCGGTGATTCCGCTTAAGTGCCCTTGCCACACGCATTTTCTGAAAAGCGTTGGGAGCGGTGTTGCGGCGATGCGTTGTCAACACTGGATTTTTTCACCCTCAACGAGGCGACCAGGGTCATCTGCCATGGGCGGACTTCGCGGCGCGTCGACCGCCTTCATCGAGCGCTGGACCGTCTTTTCCTATCCTGCGAGGAAAAGACCCGGAAGCGGATCGCTTTGGACCGCGAAAAGGTCGGGATTGTCTGCTGGAAATAAGCGGAGTCGGCGTGCTAGATGCGCAGCGACGGTGACAGGGCCCGCCCATGAAAAAGATGACGTTCAAGGACTATCTCGCCGGCATTTTCATCTGGTGGCATGGGCAGACGCTCGGGACGCGGTTCGTCGCCTGGCGGTTCTTCGACCAGGTGGGGGAGGACGAGCAGGGCAACACCTACCACCAGGAGAAGAAGGGGCATCGGCGCTGGGTGCTGTACAACGGCCCGGCCGAGACGACCCGGATCCCGCCCGGCTGGTACGCCTGGATGCATCACCGCACCGACGTCATTCCCACCGAAGCGAACTACAAGCCCCGCCCTTGGGAAAAGCCTCATCAGTCCAACCTGACGGGGACGCCGCTCGCCTATCGGCCGGACGGCAGCCTGCTGAAATCGGGCGAGCGCCCGCGGGTCAGCGGCGACTACGATGCGTGGTCGCCGGAATAGCGCGGTGAGTGGCGCAACAGGTGCCACGCCCTCGTGGTTCGTGCTCGACAGGCTCGCCATGAGGAGGCTCACCATGATGGCTACTGGGAGTTCGTCCTGTTGGAAACCGCGGAGCCTCTGAGGACCTCATGGTGAGCTTGTCGAACCGCGAGGGCCGGGCACGTTGGGTTGTGGGGCTGGCTGCGACGCTGGCGTTCTTCGTGCTCGCGATGCCGGCTGAGGCGGCGACGATTGCCAACCGGGTGGCAAAGTTCTCGGGGCTCGACAAGATCACCGGGCGCATCACCAACTTCGACGTCTATATCGACGAGACGGTGCAGTTCGGGGCGCTGCAGATTACGCCGCGCGCCTGCTACACGCGGCCGCCGACCGAGACGCAACGCGTCTCGGTGTTCGTCGAGGTCGACCAGGTCAGCCTGCAGAAGACAGTGCGCCGCATCTTCACTGGGTGGATGTTCGCCGATAGCCCCGCGCTTAACGCCATCGACCACGCGGTCTACGACATCTGGCTGACCGAGTGTAAGCAGCAGAGCGACGTGCCGCCGCCCCAGCAGCTCAATGTGCCTACCGAGGCAGCACAGGCGCCACCTCCAGCGACGGATGCCACTCCGACGGGCAGCATCCCCGAGGAAGCGCCAGAGGACGAGGAGACGCCGCCGGTGCCGGACACGCCGGCGGATACGCCGAGCTTTACGACATTGCCGCAGGCACAGCCGGATACGTTCGCCGCGCCTCGGCAGTAGGTGGCACGCCTTTGTGGTTCGTGGCTCGTGGCTCGACAGGCTCGCCATGAGGAGGCTCGTGCACCACAGCGGGAGGAGGGACGATGCTGACGGAGCCAAAGGTGATCGAGCGGGCGCCGCAGCCGTTTGCGGCGATCGAACTCGAGCTTACGCAGGCGGAAATCTCGCAGAAGGCGCCGCCGCTTACGGCGGACGTCATCGCCTGGATCGAGGCGCATGGCGGGCGGACTACGGGAGCGCCATTCTTCAATTACACCGACTTTTATCCCAACGGGCGGATGAAGATGCAGGTGGGGATGCTGGTTGCCACCGAAATGGAGGGGGATGCGGCGATTACTACGGGTTTGCTTCCGGGCGGACGCTACGCTTCGGTCACCCTTACCGGCCCCTATCGTGAGCTGATGGAAGCCAACATGGCGCTCGACGGCTGGGTGCGGCGGCAGGGCTTGCGGTTTTCGGGCGAGGAGACGCCGCAGGGATTCCGCGGCGCGACACGGCTCGAGATCTATCACAAGGACCCCGGCGAGGAGGGGCCGGACACGGTGACCGAGGTGGCGTTCGCGCTGGCGGAGTAAGGGCGCCGGTTACTTGTCGATAGCGTGCCAGTCGCCGTGGTGTTGCAGGGCGTCGGCGAGGCGGAGCTCGTAGTCTTCGCGCGAGATTTCGATGCCGCCGAGGCGGCGCAGGTGGGGGGTGACGAACTGCGTGTCGCAGAGCCGGTAGCCGCCGGCGCGCAGGCGATCGACGAGGTGGACGAGCGCGATCTTGCTGGCGTTGGTGCGGCGGTGGAACATGGATTCCCCGAAGAACGCGGCGCCCAGCGACAGGCCGTAGAGGCCGCCGACCAGTTCGGGGCCGTCCCACACTTCTACCGTGTGACATAAGCCGCGATTGAAGAGCTCGCCGTAGAGCCGGCGGATGGCAGGGTTGATCCAGGTGCTCTCGCGGTCGGGCGCCGGCTCGGCGCAGCCATCGAGCACGGCGTGGAAGCCGGTGTCGACGCGGACGCTGTAGGGGTGGGTCCGCAGCGCCTTGCGCAGGCTTTTCGAAACGTGGAAGCCATCGAGCGGGAGGATGCCGCGCATGTGCGGACAGACCCAGAAGAGGTCGGGCGAGGTCGCATCTTCGGCCATGGGAAAGATGCCGGCCTGATAGGCGCGGATGATCAGCTCCGGCGTGAGCTCGACAGCGAACGGATCGGACTTGCGAGACATGGCGGGTTTCTGGCGTCGCGCCTTATTTGATCACAGGTTGCATCGCATGTAGAGGAGGTCGCGCGGCCGGCAAGCCTGCCCCCAGTTATCCCCCCTCGTTACGTATGCGGTAAACTTCCTGATGGCTCATGTGTTCGACTGGATGCGCGTCGCGCTGACCGATTTGCGTGGCGACATCAGGCGGTTCGGTATTCTGCTCGCGTGTCTGGCCCTAGGAACCGGCACGATTGCGGCGGTGGGCTCGGTGGGTGCGGCGCTGCAGGCGGCGATCGTGCGGGACGCGAACGTGCTGCTGGGCGGCGACCTCGAGATCGCGCGGCCCGACCGGCGCGCCAATGCGGAGGAGCTCGCGTACTTCCGCTCGCTCGGGCAGGTGACCGAGACGGTGGACACCAACGCCAGCGGACGCGCGGGGGAGGACAGCGCGTTCCTCGATCTTTATGCGGTGGATTCCGATTATCCGCTATTGGGTAAGGTCGTCAGCCCGCAGCTGGCCGATGCTGGAAAACCTGCTGGCCTGCTCGAACAGCGCGACGGCGCGTGGGGCGTGATTGCGGACCCGGTGCTGCTCGACAGGCTCGAGATTCCGCTGGGTGGCCGGTTCCAGATCAATGGCGTCGAGTACGAGGTGCGCGGGCTGCTGACCTCTCTGCCGGACGGGGCGGTGCGCGGCTTCCACCTGGGGCTGACGACGGTGATTTCGACGGCGGCGCTCGACGCTAACCCCGAGGCGCGGGCACCACTGCCGGGGCTGCTGACGCAGCACCGATACAAGGTGGTGCTGGCGGAGGGGACGTACGATGAGGTGGCGCCGGCGATCCGTGCGCACCTCAACGATCCTGCCTGGACGGTCCGTTCGCCGCGCGAAGCGGCGGGAAACCTCGCGCGCTACTACGATCTCTTCACTCGGTTCCTGCTGATCGTCGGGTTGTCGTCGCTGCTGGTCGGCGGCGTCGGCGTTTCGAACGCGGTGTCCGCCTATATCTCGGAGCGGCAGCGCTCGATCGCGACACTGCGCAGCCTCGGCGCGACCGGGCCGCGGATCATGGTGCACTTTCTCACCCAGATCGGCATCCTGTCGCTGCTGGGCATCATCATCGGGGTGATCATCGGGGCGGCCTGCACGATGGCCGGGCTGCCGGTGCTGGGCAGCATCCTGAGCGTGAACCTGCCGCCTTCGATCGACCTCCCGTCGCTGCTGACGGCGGTAGCCTTCGGCATTCTCTCGGCGTTCGCGTTTTCGTTCGTGCCGCTGGTGCGGGCGCAGAAGCTCAAGCCGGCTATCCTGTTCCGCGACGCCGGTGGCGCCGACGTGCACCTGAGCCGCCGCGAGTACTTAAATCCCGGCGTGCTGGCGCCGCTGCTCGTCGCGGCCGGACTGATCTTTGCGCTGGCGGTGGTGACCGCGCGCGACCTCGAGCTGGTGAGCTGGTACACGGGCGGAGTGATCCTGGCGTTCCTGCTGCTGCGCGGAGCGGGGCTGCTGCTGCAGTTCGGCATGCGCCGGCTGCCGCCGATGTCCAATCCGGCGCTGCGACGCGCCTTCCATGCCATCGTCGGGCCGGGATCGCGGGCCCCGACGGTCATCCTGTCGCTGGGGCTTGGGCTCGCGATGCTGCTGGTGATCGTGATCCTCGACGCCAACCTCCACAATCAGCTGCTGGGCGAGGTGCAGAAGGACGCGCCGACCTTCGTTGCAACCGACCTCTTCGAAGACGAGGCCGAGGAGCTGCGCGCGTTTCTCGAGCAGGACGGGCGGACCACCAAGTTCGAGGCGAGCCCGATGGCGCGCGCGGCGATCACCAAGGTGCGCGGCATTCCGTCCAAGGACTTCAAGGACATCGACGAGGAGGCCGAGTTCCTGCTCGACGGCGAGATCCCGATCACCTGGGCGGCGGACCTGCCGCCGCAGACGCGGGTGGTGGAGGGGAACTGGTGGGCGTCGGACTATGCCGGGCCGCCGCTGGTGTCGCTGCGCAGCCGGATGAAAGAGACGCTGGGCCTCAAGATCGGGGACAAGATCGAGCTGACGCTGTTCGGCGAAACGATCGAGGCGACGGTTGCGAACTTCCGCGACTACGAGTTCCAGAACGGTCTCAACTTCCTCGTGACGCTGTCGCCCCATGCCCTCGATGCGTTCCCGATCACCTGGCTTGCGATCATCAAGGCGGCCGAGGGCGAGGAGAAGAATGTCGAGCGGGCGCTGGCGCGGCAGTATCCCGAGCTGACGTTCATCCCGGTGGGCGATGCGCTGAGCCAGGCGGCGGACATCCTCAGCCAGCTTGGGACGGCGGTGAACATCGTGGGCGGGCTGGCCGTGATCAACGGCGTGCTGGTGCTCGCCGGGACCATGGCGGCGGGGCGCAAGCAGCGCGAATCCGATGCGGTGGTCGCGAAGGTTCTGGGATCGACGCGGCGGAACGTGGTCGGCGCATTTGCGCTGGAATACGCGCTGCTGGGAGGATTTGCGGCGTTGATCGCGACGGTGGTCGGGATCGCCGGCGCCTACGTGATCACCACCCGGGTGCTGGCCGCGGACATCAGCTTCGGGGTCGATCCCTCGCTGATCCTGTCGGTGCTGGTGGGTGCGGTGGCGTTGACCATTGCGACCGGGGCGGCGACGACCTGGAGCGCGCTGAGCACGCGTCCGGCGAGCTACCTGCGGGCGCTCGGTTAGGCGTGGCGGAGGTGGCGGACGCTGAAGAAGCCGGCCATGCCGAGGGTGATGACGATCGGCAGCATGTAGATGGCGGCGTCGATGAGGTCGTACATGTGAGACATCGGTGAGCTCCCTTGTTGTGGAGCTTATCGCTTGTCCGGGCTGAACCCGTGCTGGGGCGGCCG
>JAEZBF010000251.1 GCA_023427545.1 Pseudomonadota bacterium | reverse complement strand
GAGAGGAGCATGGCGGCGATCGCACCGACGGTGGACGCCCCGATTGCGCCGGGCGAGGCATTTACGCCGCTGCCGCGCGCGAGGTCGACCAGCGCGTTGACCGGGCCGTCACAGCGGTAGATCCAGTCTCCGGAGGCGAGCTCGATGCGCTCTACCGCGCCATCAAAGCGGCGGACCTCGCACCAGTCCCGGTCGAACTCCGCCATCAACACGCCTTCGCTGCCCGTTATGCAGAGGCGCAGTAGCGCGCGATTGCCCTGCGGCATGGCCGCGGCGCCGCTGAGGCTGCCAACGGCGCCGCCAGCAAACCGCACCACCGCGGCGTTGCAGAGGTCGATCCCCTCTGTCGGAAAGGACTGCGCACTGATCGTCTCGGGTTGAAGTCCGGTCAGGTGGAGGAGCAGCGCGATCGCGTGCGACATCTGCCCATAGGCGAAGCCGCCACCGGCTGCGGGATTCTGCCAAGTGGAGGGGTCAGGGCGGAAGAATGAGGTCTCCCAAGCCTTGAGCCCTCGTTCGCCGGTGAACACGTCGCGCGTGGCCGACACGAAGCTGCAAAACACGTGCTCGATCCGCCCTACGGCGCCATCGGCAATACGCCTCTTCAGCGCATCCACGTTGCGCAGGTAGTGGTAACCATTGGCAATCAGAAGGTGCCTGCCGCGCTTCCGGGCTACGGAAACCAGGTCCCAGGCTTCGGCCGGATCGAGCGTTAGCGGCTTTTCGCAGAGCACGTGCGCACCACCGTCGAGCGCCGCGCGGGCGTGCTCGTAGTGAAAGGCATGTGGCGAGGCGACGACCACCACGTCTGGCCGGCGCGCGAGCACCTCGCGGAAGTCCTCCGATGCGAAGGCAAAGCCGAAATGATCCTTCACCCGCTGGAGCGGTTCTGCACCCAGGCGGCTCACGCCATCGAGCACGACATCAGGGCGGCCGGCCAGCACCGGGATGTGGTTCTGCGCCGCATACCAGCCAGCCCCGACAACCGCAGCGCGGATGGGCGTCTTTGGGACGTCAGACATCGGCGCTCATTACAGAAGGCTCATCCTCATCGAGCCCCCATTTCACGTCCGGATCCACCGACGGAATGGCTGCGATCAGGCTCTGCGTATAAGGGTGCTGCGGGTTGAGGATCACATCATCGGGGTCGCCGTCCTCCACCACCCTTCCCGTGTTCATCACCATTACCCGATCGGCGATCTGATACGCCGTGGTCAGGTCGTGGGTCACGTAGATCAGCGAGATACCCTTCTCTTCTTTAAGCTTGTAGAGGGTGTCGAGGATCGTCGCGCGGAGCGACGCATCCACCATCGAGGCAGGTTCGTCGGCGATGATAATCCGCGGATTGAGCAGCAGTGCCCGCGCGATCATGATGCGCTGCCGTTGCCCGCCACTGAGCTGGTGCGGATAGCGCCCCAGCGTCTCCCCTGCCCTGAGGCCCACCGTGGCGAGCGCCTCGTGGATGCGGCGGTAAGCGTCCTCATGGTTGCGCGCTATCCCAAAGCGGCTGAGCGGCAGCAGCATCGCCCGGTCGACGCGGTAGAACGGATTATAGACCGCGAATGGGTCCTGGAAGATCGCCTGCACCTCGCGGCGGAACACTAGGCGCTCGCGCCCGCTCATACTCGAGAGTGGCTTGTCGCGATGACTGATGGTGCCCGTGGTCGGCGGCATCAGCCCCAGCAGCAGCCGGGTCAGGGTCGTCTTGCCGCTGCCGCTCTCGCCCACAATGGCAACGATCGAGGGCCGCTCGTCGCCTATCCCGATCGACACGCCGTCCAGCGCCCGCTTCACCTGGCGATGGCCTATGCGCCCACCGCCAAAGGTAACAGTGACGTTCTCGGCACTAAGCAGGGAGGGCATCTTGCGCCTCCGGGACCAGGTGGCAGGACACGCGATGACCCGGATCGGGCACCCGCTCGTTGGGGGAGGTCACGCTGCAGATCGGCATAACGGCGGGGCAGCGGACATGAAATGGGCATCCCGGCGGTGGATCGAGCAGCGATGGTGCAACTCCGGGTATACCCTTGAACTGCCCACGCGCGCTGAATGAGGGCAGGCTCGCCATCAGCATACGGGTATAGGGGTGGCGCGGATGCTGCAGCACCTGCCGCGCCGGCCCGTATTCCACTAGCCGGCCCGCATACATCACTCCGATCGTATGGGCGAACTGGGACATCAGCGCCATGTCGTGGCCGACCAGGATCACGCCGGCCTGGAGCTGCTTCTGCGCCAGGATGAGCGTCCTCAGCACCTACTTCTGCACCACCACGTCGCGCGCGCTGGTGGGCTCGGCGGCGATGATCACGGCCGGGCTGAGGGCAATGGCCATGGCGATGCAGACACGCTGTTTCATTCCTCCGCTGAGCTGGTGCGGATATAGATCGGCCACTCCTGGATCGAGTTCGACCCGCCCGAGCAGGTCCTCAACCAGCCGGCGAGCATCGGCGGCGCCTTTCCAGGCATCGTGCGCCCGCAAGAGGTCGTGGAACTGCTGGCCGATCCGCATCACCGGGTTGAGCGAGTTCATCGCGCCCTGCGGCACCAGCGAAATCCGCGAGAATCTGGCGCGCCGTATTGCCTCCTCGTCCGCCGCGGCAAGGTCTTCGCGGCCGAGCAGCACCCGTCCCCCGGTTATGCGCCCTGGGCTGGCGAGCAGGCGCATGAGCGCGAGGACGGTGGTCGTCTTGCCCGAACCCGACTCGCCGACCAGGCCGAGGCGCTCGCCCGGCCGGAGGGTGAACGAGACGTCGTTCACGGCCTTGGCGACGCCGCGCGCCAGCGGGAACTCGACGTTGAGGTGCCGTACGTCCAGCATCGCGGTCATGGCGATGCACTGAGGCGGTTGTTGACGAGGCGGTCGAGGCCGATGGAAATCATCAGCAGCGACAGGAAGATCAACGCGATCAGCACCACCGGCGGCGCCCACCACCACCACATACCGCGCAGGATCGCGCCGTTGTACTGGGCCCAGTAGATGATGCCGCCGAGCGTAAGCTCGTTCTGAGGTCCGAGCCCCAACGCCTCGAGCCCGATGGTTGCGAGCAGGGCAGTCGACACCCCGGTTACGAAACTCGCGGCGATGAACGGCAGGAGGTTTGGCAGCACCTCGGTCGCCAAGAGCCGCAGGCCGCCGACCGCATTGATGCGCGCAACGTCGATGTAGGGCCGGCTGATGATCGAGAGCGTCTGCGCGCGGATGGTCCGAGTGGGATACATCCACGCGATGCTGGCAACGATGAGCCCGATCAGATCCACTGTCATGATGCGCACGTTAGTCGCGACGAGCACTAGCACAGCGATGCCCGGGATGGTCATGACAACGTCGCTGACGGTGCGGATCACAGCGTCGGCCCAGCCGTGGAAATAGGCTGCGGTGAGTCCGAGGACGATGCCGATCATAAGCCCGAGTACGCCCGCGAACAGACTGATCCTCAGGCTCTGCGGGAGCCCCACGACCAGTGCCGCGATCATGTCGCGCCCCTGCCCATCGGTGCCCAGCCAATGCTCAGGCGAGGGTGCGCGCCGAGCCCGAACCGCGCCGATATCGGCGAGCGCCGGATCCACCAGCAGCGGTCCGAATAGCGATAATGCCAGCAGGAGGAGAAAGAGCAGCAGCCCCGCGACCAGAAGCGGGTCGCGGTTGATGCCACCCATGATTCGGGCCCTGATCGGTGCGGAGGCGGACAGCGTGCTCATCGAAGCGCGATCCTTGGGTCGATGAGGGGATACACCAAGTCCAGTATGAACATGGTCACGGCAATGGAGACCGAAAGCAGAAGGACGATCCCTTGGATCACGAAGTAGTCGTTGTTCTGGATCGCCTGATAGAGGTCGTATCCCACCCCTGGATAGGCGAAGATCACTTCGACCAGGATGGCGCCGGAGACCACGTGGCCGAGCGCCAGGCCTAGGTGGGTGAACTGGGGCAGCATGGCGTTCCTTAGCCCGTAGGCGAGGAAGATGCGCCAGCGCTTGAGACCCTTGGCATTGGCGAGCGCGATGTAGTCCTCGCCCAGCACGCTCACCACCATGCCGCGCATAGAAATCGCCCATGAGCCAATGGTGGTGAGGATGATCGAAAGCGCCGGCAAGGTCGCGTGCCAGAGGATGCCTTTGATCGATTCCGCGTTGAACCCGAGGTTGAGGCTGTAGGGATAGCCGCCTGAAGCGGGGAAGAATTTCCAGACGATCGCAAACAGGAAGAGCAGCACCAGCCCGAGCACGAAATAGGGAATGGCCGAGAGCATGAGGAGCGGAACGGCGAAGACGCGGACCAGTTTGCCCGTCCGTGGCCACGCCATCAGCCCTCCGAGCAGGGTTCCGATAGTGAAGCTGATCAGGGTGGAGGCGCCGAGCAGGCCAACGGTCCACAACACGCCGGTGCCGATCACCTCGACGACGCTCGCCGGGTAATGGCTCACCGAGTAGCCGAGATCGAGATGCAGCAGCCCGTTGAGATAGTTGAGGTATTGCTGCCATAGCGGCTGATCGAGCCCGAACTTGGCCTGGTAGGACTCCACCATCGCCTGCATGTTCGAGCTTGAGCCGCCCTGCGCCGAAATCTGGCTGATCATCGTCTCCACCGGATCCCCGGGCATTGCGCGCGGGATCAGGAAGTTGACGGTCACCGCAAGGATGACAACGACCAGCATCATGCCGGTGCGCTTGGCGATGTAGCTTGCGATCACTGTGCTCTCACGAATACCGAGCGGCGTCCTGCACTGGATTCCTGGGAAGCCCGGCGCGCTACAAGCGCGCCGGGATAATTGTAGGCGAGCACTACTCGCGTGGTTTCAGGTGATCGCGAACCAGCGCGAAGCCGTTCCACGCCACGAACGGCGCGGCGTAGGGGTCCTTGGCGTTGGGGAAGCCCGTCCAGTAGGTGGTGTTGAACGTGATCGCGTGCAGTTCCTCGATCAGCGTCACCTGCGGCATGTCAGCAAGCAGGATCTTCGTCGCGGCCTTGACCAGGTCCATGTACTCGGCGTCGTCGGCTGAGGGCCGGCGGGCCTCCATCTTGTTGAGTAGCGCATCGAACTCAGGGTTGGAGTAGCGGCTGATCGAGCGCACATCGACCGTCTTCTGGCCCGGAGGGGGCGCGAACTTGCTGTGCATGTGCACCAGCGTCTGCCACGGGTCGTAGAGGCTGCCACACTCCGTTGCGACTGCAGCCTCGAAGTCGCCCGTGCTCAGCGCGTCGAAGTACGCGGCGTCCTGGCTCGACTTGAAGACGGCGTCGAACCCGGCACTCTGCAGCTGGCTCGCGATCACCGGCGGCAATGCCGTGCCCTGCTGCGAGGTGATGGTGATCGGCCACGGCTTGTTACCCGGGAGCTGCCACTTGCCGGACGCGTCCTTGCTGAAGCCCGCCTTCGTCAGGAGCTCCTCGGTACGGGCGAGATCCTGCTCGCCAATGCCGGATTCCGTGACGAGGTCCTGCAGCTGGTCGGTATAGGCACCGAGCCCCGGATACGAGGCGAACGGCAGCACGGCCGGCGGCTGGGAGCCCTCAAAGGCCAGGTCCGCGAGCTCTTCGCGGTCGAACACCGAAGCGATCGCCTTGCGCACGTCCGCGTTGTCGAACGGCGCAACCTGGTTGTTGAAGACCACGCGCCAGGTGCAGCCGGCGCTGGTGCCCCAGACGGGCCCGCTCTCGTTCCACGACACGATGTTCGGGTTGCGCGCCATCGCCGCCTCGAGATTGCCGACGTTCAGCGCCCGGCCAATGTCGATCTCGTTGTTTGCGAAGAGCTGGGTCATCGCGTCCGCAGTCGCCGGGCGGTAGACGATGCGCTCCATCGCCGGCATGGCCTTTGCAACGCCGGCGTCTAAGGCCCACCAGCTGTCGAGCCGGTCGAACACGGCCGAAGTCTCGTCGCTCTTGACCAGCTTGAATGGCCCGGTGCCCACCGGCCAGCCTTCGGCGAGGTCGAAGTTGTTGAAGGTCTTGGGATCCTTGCCTTCCCAGATGTGCTTGGGGACAACCGCGAAGCGATCGACCTGCCCCGTGGCGAGGGTGTCCTGTGCCCAGCGCGGGCCGGGCTTGTTGAGCTTGAGGACCACCGTGTTGGGATCGGTGGCTTCGGCCGAGGCCACCCATTCCTTGATGTTGCTCGAGAGCGAGAGGTCCGGCGCGGCTTCCTTCAGCAAGTTGAACGTGAAAGCCACGTCCTCGGCCGTAAGGGGCTCGCCGTCGCTCCATTTGACACCCGAGCGGATCTTCAGCGTCACCTCGTCCAGCGCATCATTGTAGGCGAAGGATTCCGCGATCCACGGAATGATCTCGTTAGTCTGGTGATTAGTGAAGAACAGCGCTTCATTGACGGTGTAGTGGAGAACGTTTCGGATGTTCTGCAGCGGACCGATGTACGGGTTGTAGTTTGTCGGCGCAGGCACCTGATTGTAGTAGTCCCACCCTTGGGCCACGAGGGTGCGGTTGCGCGGAACCTCCTTGAGGTCCTGAGCGATTGCCGGCAGTGCCGCAGTGATGCTGAGCACCACTGCACCCAAGGCGTAGAGATGTGATCTCATTGCGTTTCCTCCTCTTGCATTTCTAGGTTTCTGCCGCTGAACCGGCTGGTGGAGGGAGGGGCGGACAGCCCTCCCGTAAAGACTTACTCGCCCGGACCGACGGGTGAACACAGGTCTCATGGATAGTGCCGCAGTCGGTCATAGTTCAGACGCACCCCGAACCCCGGCTCATCCGAGAGATGCAGCCGCCCGTCCTTGGGCAGTGGCTGGTCGAGCAGCAGGTCGAAGATGTTGGCGAGAGTCGTCCCGTCGCCTCCAGTGACGAATTCGGCATAGGGTGAGCCCGCATTCGCCATCACGAAATGGAAGGGATAGATATTGGGCCCATGCGGCACCACCGGCACATCGTAGCGATCGGCATACGCCGCGATCCGTAGCGCCGCCGTCAGGCCGCCGCACCAGTGGATCTCGGGCTGAATAACCGAACTAGCCCGTGCTTCGAGCAGGTCCGCAAAAGCGCGGTGGCTGAATTCCAAGTTGCCGTTGGCGAGCCCTATGGGCCCCAGCAGCTGCCGCAGCTCGGCATTCTCCCGAACCGTCCACCCGCTCGGCAACGGATCTTCGAACCACTTGACGTCGCAGTCGGCTACACGCTGCGCAACGCGGAGCGCGAACTCCTTGTCCCAAGACATATAGCAGTCGACCATGATCTCCTTGTCGGGTCCGACGGCATCTCGAAGGCCCTGGATGAGCTTCTCCATCCCCAAGAGGCCCGCCCGTCCGCTCTCGGTCCCGAAGGGCGCCGCAATCTTAACTCCTAGGAAGCCGCTGTCCTTCCAGTGTCCCACAGCGTCTGGGTGTGTGGTCAGATAACATGGAATACCGTCTGACTTGGTCGATCCGCCCAGCAGCCGATAGACCGGCTGACCCAGGACCTTGCCCTTGAGGTCCCATAGCGCGAGGTCGACCCCGGCAATGGCCATGCCCGTCAACCCACCATGCCCGTAGGGCAACGAAGAGCGGTACATCTGGTCCCAGATGCGGGCGCTGTCCATCGGGTCCTGCCCAACCAGGAAACGCTTGAAATGAGATCGGATAATCTCGCAAGCCATGGCGCCGCCATAATAGTTGGCGCAGACTCCGACCTCGCCGCTGTCGGTTTCGATCTCGATTGCGTAGTGTTCTTGCCCGGGCCCCATCCAGCTCAGCCGCGAGGAAGCATAAGCCGGGTAGATGGACATCGGGTTGGCGACCCTAAGCTTGGTCACCCAGCCCCGTTTGGTGATGTCGCCGGACGCCGCTCCGCTGCGGAAGAACGAACTATCGACCGGCAGCAGGACCCGCACATTGGTGATCTTCATTTATAGCCGCCGTTTCCGACAGCGAAGGCTGGACAACGATGTCCGCGCTGGATTTGCAACAACTACCCGCGGGCGCGTGTTGCTCCCATTATCCTTGCAATTTTTGAAGAGAGACGCGCGGCCTACCGCCATGTGGGGACTAGTCATTTTCGAATGGATCGGCTATGGACAGCGCTGTCCAACAACGACGGTTTATCACCTTGGCTGAGAAAGTGTCAAGCATCCCGGCTGCAGAGGTAGCTTCGGTCCAGTCGGCTGTTAGGCTTGAGGATGTTGCAGCCGCCGCAGGTGTGTCCACGATCACCGCATCGCGCTGCATCAGCAATCCCAGCCGGGTTTCGGAGAAGACTCGCGAACACGTGCTGCGGGTTGCCGCCGAGCTCGGCTACATCCCCAACCGGCTCGCCTCGAGCCTCGCCTCGGCCAGAACCCGAGTGATCGGCGCGGTCATCCCGACGCTGCTCAATCCAGTGCACAGCGTCGTGCTCAACGCCGCCCTCGAGGTCCTCGCGCCCGCCGGGTACCAGCTCCTGCTCGGGACCTCGCACTATTCAACGCGCGAGGAACTAGACCTCGTCCGCACCTTCCTGGGCCACCGCGTCGATGGTGTCCTGCTCACCGGCCGCGACCACGCCAACGATGCCGTCACCCTGCTCCGCCGTGCAGGCATGCCAACAGTGGAAATGTTTGAGCACATCGCCGATCCTATTGATGTCGGCATCGGCTCCTCAAACTTCGAAGCCGGCTTCTCCCTCGGCAAGTACCTCATCGGGCAGGGCCGTCGAAACCTTGCCTTTGTCGGTCACACCGATTTCCACGATAGCCGCATCATGGGCCGTCAGGAGGGGATGATCGCCGCAACTGCCGAGACCGCGGCCCGCGCCCGCACCTACACCGTAGCTAGCCAGCCGGGGTCGGGAACCGGGGGCGAAATCGTCGGCACCATTCTGCGCGAAGCTCCTGACACCGATGCAGTTGTCTTCGCCGGCCACCAGCTCGCCGTGGGCGCGATCAGGTATGCCCTTGATGTCGGTATCGACGTCCCGAGCCGGCTTTCGATCGCCGGTTTCGGGGACTCCCCGGTGGCCCAATGGATCAAGCCGTCTCTGACGACCGTGATCTTCCCGCTCGAGGCTATGGGCCGAGCGGCCGGCACCGCGCTCCTCAAGCGAGTGGCTGGTCAGGATCCGGGTGCCCGCACCATTCGGCTGGGCTTCGATATCGTGAGGCGGGAGAGTGCCTGAGCGTACGGAATCAAACCCGCTGGCCGATGTTGACCACTGCTTCGAGCGGCAGTCCGTCGCGAAGCCGCGTCAGGTTTGCAGTCACGAACTGAGCTACTCGGTCCTGCCCGCCAATCCCGCCATAGTGGGGAGTGAGGATTGCACCAGGGGTATGCCACAACGGGAGCCCTGCAGGCAGCGGCTCGGGATCGCTCACGTCCAATCCCGCGCCACCCAGCCAACCCGCTTGGAGCGCCTCCATCAGTGCCATCGTGTCGACAATCCGACCGCGCGCGACGTTTACCAGGATGGCTCCGGCCTTGCAGCTCTGCAGCCGCGCTCTGTCGAAAAGCTTCTCGGTTTCGTTCGAGCCCGGCAGCGTGATGACTATGATGTCGGATCCGCCCAGCACGTCGTTCAGCGCGGAAATCGGCGCCATCTCGTCGGCCGCTGGATCAGGTCGGCCCTGTCGCGACACTCCGATAATGCGGACGCCGAAACAACGGAGCCGCGCGGCCGTAGCCTTACCGATCGCGCCGAAGCCGACCACCGCTGCGGTCTTGCCCTCGAGCGAACTGATGTTGTTGAAGGGCGCCCGGTCCCAAATCTGCTCGGCCTGCTGACGAAACCCGATATCGAGCCGCCGCATCAAGGCAAGAGTCAGCGCAAGCGCGTGCTCGGCCACCGCTGGTGCGAGCGCGTCCCCCGCAGTGGCGATAGTCGTTCCTGCCGGAAAGCGGCGCTTGAGGAGCGGGTCATAGCCTGCTGCAAGCAACTGCACGAGTTTGAGGCGCCCGGCGTTCAGCACGGCCTGCTCAAGCGCATCGCTGTAGCGGTTGGGCGTAATGACCAGTACCTCCGCCCCGCCTGCCGCCTCGCCCACAACGGACTGGTCATCGGCTTCCACGAGATCGATCCACTCCAGCGCCCGGAGCCGTTCGGGTACGATCGGCGCGTGGTGCGGCAATCCCAGGAATACCACACGCAGCATGGATCGTTCTCCGTCTGTGTGGACGCGCCCCCAGACGCGCATCGTCCCGGCGCCCTAAAGGCGCAATTACACTGCGTCAACCCGGAGCCCAGCGGAACGCACCACTTCGGGCCACGCATGGTGGGCCGCCAATGAATCACCAGGTCACCATACGGGGTCTCACCTGGGACCACCCCCGCGCCTTTCAAGGTCTCGAGGCCGAGACCCTTACCTTTAACCGACAACAGGACCGGATTCATCTGCGGTGGGATCGCCAAAGCCTGCGCGAATTCGAAGCCAAACCGATCGCGGTGACGGCTGAGACGTTCGACCTGCTGATCCTTGACCACCCGTTCATGGGAGACGCGGCCGCGAGCGGATGCCTTTTAGACCTGCGCCAGTTCCCGAACGTTCTGGACCTCGGGACCCTGTCCTCGTCATTCATGGGTGCGTCGTACGAAAGCTACGTTTTCGATGATCAGGTCCTAGCACTGCCCATCGATGCGGCCTGCCAGACTGCGGTCGTTCGCCCCGACCTGATGGCGCGTATTGACCAGCCGGCGCCTGCTAACCT
>JAEZBF010000236.1 GCA_023427545.1 Pseudomonadota bacterium | reverse complement strand
GGGTTCATCTCGCCCAGGCCCTTGTAGCGCTGGAGCGACACGCCCTTGCGGCCTGCGGCCGTGACGGCGGCAAACAGCGAGCGCGGTCCGAAGATGTCGATCGTACCATCCTTGCGCGTGAGCTTGGCGACCCCGCCGTAGAGTTCATCCAGGCGGCTGGCGATCGCGCGCAGCTTGCGCGCGTCGGCGCTGTTGAGCAGGCTGGCGTCGATGATCTGCGTCTCGGTGACGCCCCGAACGGTGCGCGAAAAGCGCAGGCCGCCCTCGCCGTCCGGTTCGCCGGACCAGCCCCGCTCGACCTCGTCGGCGATGCGGTCGAGCCGCCGCACGATGCGCGTGATCACTTCTTCGGTCCTGGCCGGGTCGCTCAGCGCCTCGGGATCGAGGCCGCCGACGATCGCCGCCTGCTCAACCAGCCCGCGGTGGTAACGCGTATTGAGGCTGTCGATGGCATGCACGATGTCGCGCGCCTGGCTGACGATGTGGCGCAGGTCTTCGCCCGCGTGCGTGGTGCCGCTGCGGGTGGTCAGCACGCCATCTTCGGTGCCGCTTACCAGCAGGTAGTCCTCGAGCGAGCGCTCGTCCTTGAGGTATTGCTCGGACGAGCCACGCTTGATTTTGAACAGCGGGGGCTGGGCGATGTAGACGTGGCCCCGGTCGATCAGCTCGCGCATCTGCCGATAGAAGAACGTCAGCAGCAGAGGACGGATGTGGGCGCCATCCACGTCGGCAGCGGTCATGATGATGATGCGGTGGTAGCGGAGCTTCTCGATGTTGAACTCCTCGCGCCCGATCGAGGTGCCGAGGGCCATGACCAGGTTGCCGATCTGCTCGGAGCCGAGCATGCGGTCGAAGCGCGCCCGCTCGACGTTTAGGATCTTGCCGCGCAAGGGCAGCACCGCCTGGTTCGAGCGGTCACGCCCCTGTGTCGCCGACCCGCCGGCGCTGTCACCCTCGACCAGGAACAATTCGGATTTCGCAGGGTCCTTCTCGGAACAATCCTTGAGCTTGCCGGCGAGGTAGTTGACGTCAAGCGCCGACTTGCGCCGCGTCAGCTCGCGCGCCTTGCGTGCGGCCTCGCGGGCGGCAGCGGCCTCAGCCACCTTGCCGACAACCGCCTTGGCCTCGGTAGGATGCTCCTCGAACCACTGCTGCAGCTTGTCGTTGACGCCGTTCTCGACCACCGGCCGAACTTCCGACGAGACCAGCTTGTCCTTGGTCTGACTGGAGAACTTCGGATCGGGCACCTTCACCGAAAGCACGCAGGTCAGCCCCTCGCGGGTGTCGTCGCCGGTAAGCTGGACCTTCTCCCGCTTGGCGATGCCGCTCTGCTCCGCATAGGCCGTTACCTGCCGCGTCAGCGCGCCACGGAGGCCCGCCAGGTGGGTGCCGCCATCGCGCTGGGGGATGTTGTTGGTGAAGCAGAGCACGTTCTCGTGGTAGCTGTCGTTCCACCACATCGCGACTTCGACGGTGATCCCATCCTTCTCGGCCGTCAGCATTATCGGCGCCGGAATGAGCGGCGTCTTGGCCTTATCGAGATAGCGTACGAAGGCCTCGAGCCCGCCTTCGTAAAATAGCTCGACCTCGACGGGCTCCGGATGCCGGTGGTCGCGCAGGAAGATGCGCACGCCCGAGTTCAGGAAGGCGAGCTCGCGCAGCCGGTGCTCCAGCGTCGCGAAATCGAACTCCACCATCGTGAACGTCGCGGGCGAGGGCAGGAAGGTGACCTCGGTGCCGCTGCGGCCCTCATAGGTGCCAGGCTTGCGGTTCGGGACATAGCTGCCGGTCACCTTGAGTGGCGCGTCGGGCTCGCCGTGGGTGAAGCTCATCTCGTGTATCTGGCCGTCGCGGCGGACGTTCAGCCGCAGCCATTGCGAGAGCGCGTTGACGACCGACACGCCAACACCGTGCAGGCCTCCCGAGACCTTGTAGGAATTCTGGTCGAACTTACCGCCAGCATGGAGCTGGGTCATGATGACCTCGGCGGCCGACACGCCTTCGGTGGGATGGATGCCAGTGGGCATGCCGCGACCATTGTCATTCACGCTGCACGAACCATCCGGGTTGAGCGTGACAGTGACCAGGTCGGCGTGGCCGGCCAACGCCTCGTCGATGGCGTTGTCGACCACCTCGTAGACCATGTGGTGCAGGCCCGAACCGTCGTCGGTATCGCCGATGTACATGCCTGGACGCTTGCGCACGGCATCGAGGCCCTTGAGGACCTTGATGGAATCCGCACCGTACTCGCTGGCGTCGCGGGGGCTCGGCTCGATAGGTTCAGGGGTGCTCAATGAAGCTCCGAATCGATAACGGCAGGGGTAAACGAAGGACTAGCGCGTCGGCTGAACCCACCCAAGAGAAATGGGCTTTTTTGCCCGAAATTCAAGGCTTGGAGCGGGATTGCTACCCTTCGCTGCCGTGCTGAAGCGGGGTGAGACTGCCAGCCCGCACCAGCACTCTCTGGGCCCCTTCGCCAAGCGCCTCAAACAGCGTAGCATCGGTACCCGTCATCATGCACTGCGTCTCGAGCTCGTCGAGGGCGAGGAACAGCGCGCGGCGCCGTGACGGATCGAAATGTGCGGCGATCTCGTCGAGGAGGAGGAACGGCACGATACCGGTCATCGCCTTGACCAAGCGCGCGTGGGCGAGCACCAGGCCAACGAGCAGCGCCTTCTGCTCACCGGTCGAGGCAATCCCAGCAGGCGTATGCTTCTGGGCATGGATCACCCCCAAATCGACCCGGTGGGGGCCGGTGAGCGTCCGCCCGGCAGCACGGTCCAGCGCCCGGCTCTCGCGCCAAAGTGCAACCAGCACCGCCTCAAGCTCAGCGGAGGTCGAGGGCTCACCGCCATCCTCCACCAGTGGGGTCAGCGACAGTTCCGCGGCGGGGAAATCCTCACCCTCCCCGCCCGTCCCGCCGGTGCGAAGACGGCCGACCGTGTCGATACGGCCGAAGTGAACGGCGGCGGCGAGCCCGGCCATCTGCGCTTCCAGCGCATTGAGCCAGAGCGGGTCGCCGTTGTCGGCGAGCAGCCGGTTGCGCTGGCGCATGGCGTCCTCGTAGTCGCCCACCGCGCGCGAGTGGCTCGGGACCAGCGTCGTCACCAGGCGGTCAAGGAAGCGCCGCCGGTCGGCAGCCGGGCCGGTGAAGAGCCCGTCCATCGCCGGCGTCAGCCACAGCAGCCGCATGTACTCGCTGATCTGCTCGATGGAGCGGGCATTTGCCCCGTTGAGGCGGACGCGGCGGGTGCCATCCTCGGTGATGCCGGTACCCACGTCCGCTGGGCCTTCCGGCCCCTCGATGGTTGCCGCCACCGCCCAGGGTTGGCCCCCCTGATGGTTGGTCAGCGTCTCGAACGGCGCGCGGCGCAGCCCGCGTCCTGGCGCGAGCAGCGAGACAGCCTCGAGCAGGTTGGTCTTGCCGGCGCCGTTCGGCCCCACGAGCACCAGGTGCCGCTCGTCGAGATCGAGCGCGGCGTGGGTGTAGTTCCGAAAGTTCGTGAGGCGCAGGCGGGAGATGTATCGGGTTGGCACGACGGTAAATGGTGAATGGTCAATGGGGAATGGCGGGAGTGGACCGGCGATCCGTTCACCATTCGCTATTCACCATTCACACCTCACACCCGCATCGGCATCAGCACGTAGAGCGCCCTGGCATCACCGTCCTCGCGCACCAGCGTGGGCGAGCCGGCATCGATGAACAGGAACACCGCGTTCTCCGAGCGGATCTGGCTGACAATGTCGAGCAGGTAGCGGGCGTTGAAGCCGATCTCAAAGCCTTCCGGCTCGAACTCGACCGGCAGCTCCTCGCTGGCCGTGCCGTGGTCAGGGTTGGTCACGGAGAGCTCGAGCTGGCCCTCCTTCATCGAGAGCTTGACCGCCTTGCCGCCCCGCTCGGACGCAATCGTCGACACGCGGTCGACGGCAGTGGCGAAGGCGCCCCGGTCGACGTGCATTTCCTTGTCGTTGTTCTTGGGCGTGACGCGCTCGTAGTCCGGGAACGTGCCCTCGATCAGCTTGCTCAGCAGCACGACGCCGCCGATCGTGAAGCGGATCTTGGTGTCCGAGAGCTCGACCTCGACGTCTCCCTCAGCCGCATCCAGCAGCTTTTGCACTTCGGCCACGGTTTTTCGCGGGATGATGATGCCCGGCATCCCCTGCGTGCCGCTCGGCGCCTCGATTTCGGCGCGCGCCATGCGGTGGCCGTCCGTCGCGACGGCCCGGAGCGTCCATTGACCGGCCACGTCCAGCGCATGCAGGTAAATGCCGTTGAGATAATAACGAGTCTCCTCGTTAGAAATCGCGAACTGCGTCCGCTCAATCAGCTCCTTCATCGCCGATACCGGGATGGTGAAGCTGTGGCCGAACGCACCCGATTTGAGGTCGGGGAAGCTGTCGGGTGAGAGGCAGGCGAGATGGAAGCGCGAACGCCCGGAAGTCAGCAGCAGCTGCTCCCCCTCGGTTTCGAGCCTCACCTCGGCGCCGTCGCTCAGCTTGCGGACGATCTCGTAGAGCGTGTGCGCAGGTACCGTGGTGGTGCCCGGCGTCCCCACCATGGCAGGCACGCCCTCGGTCACCTCAATGTCGAGATCGGTGGCCCGCAGGTCGAGCCGGCCGTCGCCTGCCCGCAGCAGCACGTTGGCGAGGATCGGGTAGGTGTTGCGCCGCTCGACGACGCGGTGCACGTGCCCCAGCGACTTCAGCAAGTGGTTGCGCTCGAGCGTGACTTTCATCGATCCTACGGCCCCGTACTACACGAAAAGCCCCGGCGAACCGGGGCTGAGACATTTGCAATTTGCCCCGCCGAACGCAAGCGCGGCGCGGTTTTCAACAGGTTGGGCACGGAACCCGCACCGCCGCTCGCGCCACGCCCTCGGCGACCATCTCAACATAAGGGCTATTAAAGCACGAATTCCCGAAGGACCTCATGGTGAGCCCGTCGAACCACGAGGTCCGGGCACTCGGGGACCGGGTCCCTACTCCTCCAGCATGCGCTTAAGTAGCTCAATCTCCTGCGTCAGCTCGCTATCGTCGCGCATCATCTGCTCGACCTTCCGGACGGAATGCAGGACCGTAGTGTGATCACGGCCGCCGAAGCGCCGGCCGATCTCGGGCAGCGAGCGCGAGGTCAGCGCCTTGGCGAGGTACATCGCAATCTGCCGCGGGCGCACCACGTCGCGGGACCGGCGCGAGCTCAGCAGCTCGTTACGCGGCACCTTGTAGTGGCGCGAGACGATCCGCAGGATGTCTTCGATCCGAACGCGGCGGGCTTCGCGCGAGCGGATGAGGTCCGCCAGCGTGCGCTCGGCGAGCGGGACGGTGATCGGCTCACCCGTCAGCTGGTTCGCGGCAACCAGCCGGTTGACGGCCCCGTCGAGATCGCGGCCGTGGCTCACCACGGTGCGTGCGATGTAGTCTATCACCGGTCCCGGGAAGTGGACGCCCGAGAAACGGAAGGCCGCCTGTTCGGCGCGCTTCTGGACGATCAGCCGCCGCAGGTCGACATCAAACGTGCCGATTGGCACGACCAGGCCGCCGGAAAGACGCGAGCGCACCCGCTCGTCGAGCATTTCGAGGTCGCGGGGAGGTGCATCGCCAGCGACCACCACCTGTTTAGCCCCGGTGAGGAGCGTACCTAAAGTATGGCCGAACTCGGTCGCCGACTTGCCCTGGAGGAACTGCATGTCGTCGATCAGGAGGAGATCGACGCGCCGGAGCCAGTCCTTCAGCGCCAGCGCTGTCTGGCGCTGCACCGCCGCGATAAAGTGGTACATGAAGTGGTCGGCGGTCAGGTAGACGATGTTCCGCCCGCTGTCGGCAGCCCCCGCCGCCCATGCGATGGCGTTGAGCAAGTGGGATTTGCCCAAGCCCACCGTTGAGTGGATGTAGACCGGGTTGAACGTCACCGCATTGTTGAGCGCCGCGTGCGCCACCTGCCTGGCGACCTGAAGCGCCATTTCGTTGGATGGCCCCGCGACGAACGTGTCGAAGGTCATCTTGCTGTCGAGTGCGCTGCCTGAAAGCGCATCGATACGCGGTGCCGCAGTCTCGCGGGAGGGCCGCGCCTTTTCGGTCGCCGGCTCGGGAGTCTCGCCAACAGCTGGCTCGATCGAAGGCGTGAGGCGCGGGGCGGGCTGACCGTTTACGCGCACGGTGAAGTGCAGCCGCGTTATGGCTTCGGATTCTGCGCGGAACGCATCAAGAATGCGCTCGGAATAGTTCGACTGGATCCACGAACAGAGGAAACGCGTGGGCACCGACAGGTGCGCGAGGTCGTCAACGATCTCTTCGAGCTCGAGGCGCACGAACCAGGAGTTGAACACATCCTTGCCTACGGCCACTTCGAGCCGGGCACGAACCCTCGCATACAGATCACGCAACACAATCGGCTTGCCGTCTTTTCCCATTGTCATTGCTGACCTGCTGCCTTCCTGCTTCTCCCCGCGATTTTCCTGCCTGCCGCCGATCCAGGCTATTCGTTCTGCCGCCGCGCCTCTCGTCATCAGTCTCCTGCCTCGTTCCACCGGCTTGCCCCCAGCCGTTGCCGCAACCCAGCCCCCTTCTTGTGAGAGGGACAGCCTTACGCATGCCGCAGTCATCCTGCGACGGTGTACTACTCACTCTGTGCTTGAACCCGGATGAACTCAGTCCGGGGCCACTATCTCTTACGCAGACGCAAGAAGATAATCGTCACTCAACAACAACCGGCCGGCCCGCAACTTAAGGTCACTGCGGACCGCGGCGATGCCGCTCCAAGTTCATTTGCGGATCATCCCCAAACTCGCCAGCTAGACACCAAACCCTGAGGTTTCCTGCCCCGTTGTTTGAACTGACCAGAGCATCTTAGACAGCGGTTTTTTGGCTCGCAACCGGTGAAATTCGACTCGGGCCTATTGACTCCGGGTGCCTCCAAAAAACCTTTCCGGAGCCCCCCCGGCAGGAGGTCAAACCAAGGCGCTGAGAGTCCTTGCTGAATCCCTTATTCGCGCTCGGCAGGCGTCCGGAAACGGATTTCGCGGAAGGCCTGAATCAGCCGTGTCACGTTCTATTTGTGACCACTCGCAAGGGAGCTAGAGGGCTGAATTGACAGGCGGATTCCCTTGTTGTTGGGAATGAGGCAAAGGTGTGTCCGACTTGCCACACTCCTGGTTTGGGCTCATGCGCGATCCTGTCCGCGCAAAAACAAAAAGGCCCCCTTGCGGGAGCCCTTGTTCAACGATCGACAGCGACTCAGTAGCCGGTCGAGATCAGGCCTGTAGCGCCTTAACGCGGTGGTTCAGACGCGACACCTTGCGGGAGGCGAGATTGGCGTGGACGATACCCTTCTGCGCGGCCCGGGTGATCTCGGGCTCAGCGGCCCGGAGAGCTGCCATGGCGACGGTGTGGGCACCGGCGGCGATCGCCTCCTCGACCTTGCGCAGGAACGTGCGCATGCGCGAGCGGCGCGCCTTGTTCACTGCGGTGCGCGCGGCGATCTTGCGGGTCGCCTTCTTCGCCGAGCGGGTATTGGCCATCGTGGTCCTCTAGCATATCCCCGCGCGGCCGCACCGGTCGGTGTCAGAGCTCGGGGAGGAAATGAAAGCGGCGGCACGTGTGCCGCCAAAGCTGCGCGCCTTATAGTTGCGCGTGGTGCGGGCGTCAACAGGGTTGGCAAGCCGTCCGCTCCATCGGCCGATCCGTCGCGGTTGACGTGCTCCCCGCTATTTCTGGCACACCGGGCAGTAGTACGTCGAACGGCCCGACTGGACGATCCGCCTGATCTTCCCAGTGCACCCCGGTGTCGGGCACGGTTCGCCCTCGCGGTCGTAGACGGCGAAGCGGTGCTGAAAGCCCCCGGAAGACCCGTCCGCTGAGCGGAAGTCGCGCAACGTGGACCCGCCGAACTCGATCGCCTCGTTCAGCACCGTCGGGATTGCAACGGCGAGATCCTCGAGGCGCGGCTTGGGCTTACCCGACTTGTAGACCAGCGTTGCGGCCTTCGCCTGCGGCCTGATGTGCGCGCGGTGGAGAGCCTCCGACACATATATGTTGCCCAGACCCGCCACGACGCGCTGGTCGAGCAGCGCCGCCTTCATCGGTGTTTGTTTGCCGGCGAGCCGCTCGGCAAGCACCTCGGCATTGAAGCCGTTGGAGAGCGGCTCGGGGCCGAGA
>JAEZBF010000365.1 GCA_023427545.1 Pseudomonadota bacterium | reverse complement strand
GGCTTGTTGCCGCCGACATAGCTGCGCAGCAGCTTGAGGAATTCGAGGCCGCCCATGATGGGCATCTGCCAGTCGAGGAGGATGGCGTTGGGCATCTCCTGACGGCATTTGTCGAAGGCTTCCTGGCCGTCCTCGGCCTCCTCGACGATGAAATCGATATCCTCGAGGATTCGCCGCGCGACTTTACGCACAACGCTCGAGTCATCGACGATCAGGCAGGATTTCATCGCAGCGCGCCCGGAGCATTGGGTGACGTGGGAGCGGCTGAACCTAGCCGCCGCTCACAACTATCCGCCAAAACTCCATACGATTGGTTAGCGAACCGTATTCACGCCGACTTCTGGTCGACCGCTTCGAAAGGCGCGCTTTCGGCGCTCGCCTCGATCGGCGCGGTGTCCTCGGTCGCTGCTGCGGTCGCCGCCTGCGGCGTGGCGGTGAAGACGAACTCACCGTCCTCGAGGCCGATCTTGAGCGCCATGCCCGTCATCCGCGCGAGGATGCCGGTGTAGAACGGCTGGATGCCCCGGGCATCGACGCCGTCTTCCGGCGCGCCCGACAGCAGGCCTTCGGCACCCGAGGGCATGATCGTCTTGGTGCCCTTGGCAACGATCCGGAAGTTCTCCTGCCCCGCCGCCCCTTCGACCGTCACGGTGACGACGCCGCCGCGCGGCGCCGCACCGATGCCGATCAGCATCATGTTCATCAGCAGCTTGGCCTTGTGCTTGGGCAGGAGGATCAGCGGCACGCGCCAATCGAGATCGGGCTTTTCGATTTCAAAGAGCAGCCGCGCCACCCGCTCGCACTCGCGCGTGTCGAGATCGGTGCCCGCGGTCGAGGAGGCGCCGTAGGCGAGCCGGGCGAACTCGAGCTTGGCGCGCGCGTGCTTGGCGGAGTTCTCGATGAGCTCCTGCGCCCCTTCCCGCATCGCCACCTGGGTCGGGTCGGCGAGCACTTCTAGCCCGTTGCCGATGGCGCCCACCGGATTGATGAGATCGTGGCAGACCCGGCTGCAGAGCATCGCCGCGAGGTCGGTGGCCTTGAGTTCGATGAATTCGGCCATGAGCGTTGTCCTTGTAGCGCGGCGCCTGGAATCAATGCGCCAAGTTGGCCGATCCCCCGCCGCGGGGCAACCGGACTAGTTGGTGACGAAGTCGGCGCTGAACTCGGCCCAGCGCGCGATTGCCGATTTGGCGGAGGCCACCGGCGAGAGCAGGAAGGCGTCGCGGTTGGCCGTGGAATAGAAGAGATAGAGCCGGTCGGCTGCGACCACGTAAACGCGCGGCTTGCCGTCGGAGAGATAGCCGCGCGCGAGGCTGGTCTGGCAATGCCCGCCATATTGCGGCGCATAGACCTCGGGATGCTTGATGAAGGCGTCGCGGTTCGCCTTGTTCTCGAAATACCAGGGCACCCCGCCCCAGTAGTACTCGAAATCGGGCTTGCCCAGCTGCGGCTCGGGCTCGGTGAAATAGCTCACCGGATCGTAGCCGTCGATCGCGACCCCGGTCAGCGGATCGGTCACGAACTTGGTCGCAAGCGAGCCGGCCGCGACCGGCAGCGGCACGCCGATGATCGCCGAGATCGCCGCGAGCGCAGCGATGGTTAAGATTTGTTTACCGATTTGCCGCATGATCGCCATCACGGACGGGCTAAGTGTGCAACAGCCTAGTCCCGAATAGATGAGCCCTTGGTAAAGGCTCCCCCTCGCAGGAGTTGACCATGCTCAAGCGCCTCGTTCTCGGCTTCGCCCTCGTCCTCATGCTCGCCGTTGCGCCACAAGGCGCCAGCGCCCAGGGCGGCTCGGTGTCCGACACCTACACTGCAGACGAGCTCGTCGACACCGGCGGAAAATTCTTCGGCTCGATCGCCCAGGGTCTCGCCTCGCTGGTCGAGCGCTCGGTGAGCCAATTCGGCCTGCCCAACGGCTATATTCTCGGCGAAGAGGGCGGCGGCGCCCTGTTCGTCGGCCTGCGCTACGGCGAGGGCACGCTCTATACCCGCAACGCCGGCGAGCACGAGATTTTCTGGCAAGGCCCCAGCGTTGGCTTCGACGTCGGCGGCGACGGCTCCAAGGTCATGATGCTGGTCTACAACCTCAAGGCGGTGAAGGACGTGTACGGCCGCTATCCCGGCGTCGACGGCTCCGCCTATGTCGTCGGCGGCCTGGGCATGACGGTGATGAAGTTCGGCGACATCGTGCTGGTCCCGATCCGCTCCGGCGTCGGTCTGCGCGCGGGCCTCAATGTCGGCTACCTGAACTTCACCCAGCAGCCGACCTGGAACCCGTTCTGAGGCAGGGCAAGCCCCTTCTTCGCACCCATTGAGCCGTTGGCGGGATGACCCGCCGCGGCAATTCCGCTAAGCTCCTGGCCACGGTTGCGTTGCGGCCACCGGGCGTTGCTGCCAGTGTTCGGCAGCCTCCCCGGCCGGCGGAGTTGAGCGATGGTCATCGAGAACCTCATGTATTTCGCCCTCGGCGCGCTCGCCGCGGGGCTCGTGGCGCTGATGATCATGCCGGCCGTGTGGCGACGGGCGGTGCGCCTCACCAAGAAGCGCATCGAAGCGGCCACGCCGATGACGATGGCCGAGTTCCGCGCCGACAAGGACCAGCTGCGCGCCGAGTTTGCGCTGTCGACGCGCCGGCTCGAGATGAACGTCGAGTCGCTGCGCAAGCGGCTCGCCGAGCAGCTGCGCGAGATCAACCGCAAGAAGACGGACCTCGCGGCGGTCAAGAGCGACCGCGACAACCACCTCAACATCATCCGCGAGCTCGAGGAGCGTGAACGCGAGCTGCGCCAGCGCGTGCTGGACCTCGAGAAGGAGGGCGCCGACCTCAGCATGAAGTTGCGGATGCGCGATCGCGAGCTGGCCGACCGCACCGCCCAGCTTGAAGGCGCCCGGGCGCAAATCCGCAAGCCCGATGCCGCTCCTGTCGAGTTCGACGGCGAGCCGCTCTCGGGCGACTACCAGCGCGACCTGCAGCACGTGATCCGGCTCGTCGGTGTCGAACGCAAGCGCACGGCTTTCCTCGAGCGGCAGACCAACGAGCTGCTGACGCGGCTCGAGGCCGCCGACCACGAAGCGGGACGGACGGGCACCACGATCGAGAGCCTGCGCCGCAGCCTCGCCGAGCGCGAAGATGCGCGCACCGAGGCCGAGACCGACCTGCTCGCGGCCGAGGCCAGCCTCGCCGAGGCCGAGAACCGGCTCAACGAGCTGCTCACCCAGACCGAAGCGGTGGTCAAGGACGAGGAGCGCAAGACCGAGCGGCTGCTCGCCGAAAAGCTCTCGCTCGAGGAGGAGCTGGCGACGCTGCGCGGCAAGGTCGCCTCGGTCGAAACCACGGTCATGTCGGACTGGGACACCGAAAGGATCGAGCAGTCGCACCTGCGCGAGCGGCTCAACGACATCGCAACCGACGTCGCGCGCTTGGTCTATGCCGTGGAAGGCCGCGACCCGGTGGACGACGAGGAGAGCCTTCTCGACCGCGTGCAGCGCTTCGCCAGCGACGGCCTCAAGCTTGAGGAGTTCGGCGTCGAGCGCGTGGGGCCTGGGCGATCGAGGCCGGCCGATGGCGAGGTCGCAACGGTCGCAGACCGGCTCGCTGCCCTGCGCGAGCTGCGCAGCGACAGCTGACCCCTACTCGCTGACCACCGGGATTTCGCGGATCATCTCGCCGGACTTGCCGTCGAAGATGCGAACGCTGGTCATCGCACCCATCTTGTAAGTCACGGTCAGAGAGCCATCGGCTGCAACCGCTGAGACGATCTCGGCGCCCGCCGGAACCTTCAGCGCCGCGATGACGTAGTCGGCCCCCTGCGGCGGGCTGCCGCCGCTGTCGCGGGAGGCGCGGTAGACAAGCGCACCGCCGATGGCGATAAAGCCGATGAGCAGCAGGCCGATCGAAAACAGGAACGAGCGCCGGGCGCGGCCGATGATCGCCCGGGCCTCCGGTGTCAGCTCCTTCTGATCGCCGGCCGGAGTATTGGTGTCGCTCATGCAGCTGGGATCCGACGAAGAACAGGAGTGGGAGCTCGAGGTCGCCCCCGAGCAGGCGGGCACGCGTCTCGACGCGCTGCTGGCCCGGAGCTTTCCGGTGTTCTCCCGCAGCCGCGTCAAGGACCTGATAGTGAATGGCGCGGTCGCAATCAATGGCCGCACCGAAACCGGCCCGAGCCTCAAGGTCAAGACGGGCGACCAGATCGTGCTGGTTGCGCCCGAACCGGTCGAGGCGGAACCCGAACCCGAGGACATCCCGCTCACCGTGCTCTACGAGGACGACGACCTGATCGTCATCGACAAGCCGGCGGGGATGGTGGTCCACCCAGCCCCCGGCAGCCCGAGCGGCACGCTGGTGAATGCGCTGCTCCATCACTGCGGCGACAGCCTCAAGGGGATCGGCGGCGTCAAGCGACCCGGCATCGTGCACCGCCTCGACAAGGACACGTCGGGGGTGATGGTGGTCGCCAAGACCGACGCCGCGCATCACCACCTTGCGGCGCAGTTCGCCGACCATGGCCGCACCGGACCCCTGCACCGTGCCTACATCGCCTATGTCTGGGGCGTGACGCAGCAGGGCCGCGGCACCGTCGATGCGCCGCTCGGCCGCGATGCCCAGTCGCGGCTCAAGCAGGCGGTGCGGCCGGAAGGCCGGGAGGCGATCACCCACTACCGGGTGGAAGCGCGCTACGGCAGCGAGGCCTGGGACATCACCCGCATCCTCTGCGAGCTCGAGACCGGCCGTACCCACCAGATCCGCGTGCACATGGCCCATATCGGCCACCCGCTCGTTGCGGACTCGGTCTACGCGCCGGGCTTCGCGACCAAGATCAACCGGTTGCCCGAGGCGCTGAAGGCGGCGGTATCGGGGCTCGGCCGCCAGGCGCTGCATGCCGCCGAGCTCGGCTTTGCCCATCCGCGGACGGAGGAGGAGATGCTGTTTACCTCGCCCCTCTCGCCCGAGCTCGAGGCGCTGGCTCAGGCACTTCAACCGTTTGATCGCGCGGTTGTGGGGCACGCGCGCTGAAACTCGCGCAGGTTCGCGACGTTACTGCTCCTGACGATGGTCTTATCACCGCCGTTTTGAGACCTATATTTATCCCATGCCGTGTCTGGTGCCAGGAGGGCAAAGCGCGGCCATCCGCCCGCATAGCGGGGGAAGAAGGGGGTGCTAAATGGCCCAGTCAAATCTGCCGGTCCTCTCCGCCGAGGGGGGGCTCAGCCGGTATCTGCAGGAAATCCGCAAGTTCCCGATGCTCGAGCCGGACGAAGAGTTCATGCTCGCCAAGCGCTACAAGGAGCATCAGGATCCCGCCGCCGCCCAGCGGCTCATCACCTCGCATCTGCGGCTCGTCGCCAAGATCGCGATGGGCTATCGCGGCTATGGTCTGCCGATCTCGGAAGTGATCTCGGAAGGCAACGTCGGCCTGATGCATGCGGTCAAGCGCTTCGAGCCCGACAAGGGCTTCCGGCTCGCAACCTATGCGATGTGGTGGATTCGCGCGGCCATCCAGGAATACGTCCTGCGCTCGTGGAGCCTGGTCAAGATCGGCACCACGGCGGCGCAGAAGCGGCTGTTCTTCAACCTGCGCAAGGTGAAGGGGCAGATCGCCGCGCTCGACGACGGTGCCCTGCACCCCGACCAGATCAAGCAGATCGCCACTACCCTCTCGGTATCCGAGGAGGACGTGGTCTCGATGAACCAGCGCCTCACCGGCGATGCCTCGCTGAACGCGCCGATGCGGGCGGACGAGGGCACGTCGGAATGGCAGGACTGGCTAGTCGACGATACGCCGAGCCAGGAGACGACGCTCGGCGAGACCGAGGAGTTCAACGAGCGCATGGGCCTGCTGAACCAGGCGATGGACGTGCTCAACGACCGTGAACGGGCGATCTTCCAGGCGCGCCGCCTCAAGGAGAACCCCGCAACGCTCGAGGAACTGGCACAGCAGTACGAGGTCAGCCGCGAGCGCATCCGGCAGATCGAGGTCCGGGCCTTCGAGAAGGTACAGGAGGCGGTCCAGGAAGCAGCCCGCGAGCGCTCGCGCGAGCGCGAGCCGGCCTAAGGGCCGGCGCGCCGCGTCAGCACCGCCGCGATGATCCTGGGCAGGTGATGCCGGGCCAGGATCAGCAGCCACGGCGCCTGTCCGGGCTGCGGCGTGATCGAGAACGCCCCATTGGTCGCGACGTTGGAGGTGCCGGTGCGCAGGCCCGGCACCAGCGTCAGACCCTCGAGCGGATACTGCAATCCTTCCGAGGCGTCGAAAGCGACGAGCCCCAGCGGGTGGATCGACACCCGCTCTCCCGGCCTGACCTGGAACGCGAACGATCCCGTGACGGCGAGGGCGAGATCGGTCTCGTCGACGAGCACGATGTTGCGGTTGCGCGCATGCCGGGTGACCGTATCGATCACGGCGAGCGTGTGATCGAGGCGGTTGCCTGTCATCCCCAGCGCCACGGTCACCGGCGCGGTGGTCGAATAGAGCACCTTCTCGAAATCGGTGGTTTCCTGCTCCTCGAGCTGGATGAGGCGGGTAACGCCTGCCCATGCCGCCGGGTCGGCGAGCGAGTCGAGGTCGCCGATAATCGCCTCGGGCCGCAGTCCCGCAGCTGCGATGACGTCCCCGCCCCCATCGGCGCCGACGAGGTGCCCGCCCGCGCCCGACAGCCGCCGCAGCAGCTCCGGATCGACCGGGGCACCACCCACCGCGCCCATGAAGCCATCGAATCGCAGCGGCCGGCCGGCGGCCGGATCGGAGTCTTGCACTGTGGGGGAACTCGCCTTAGATGTCGGATCGTCTCGCTGGGGTGGTCCACGAAAGTGGACCTGAGAAACACCCATTGAACCTGAACCAGGTCATGCTGGCGGAGGAAGTTCGAGATGGCAAGGGCACTGCCCGCACCATTGCTTTGGCTTCACCACATCCATGGCCGCAACCCGAAGGGATGAGCCATGCGCGCTCTGCTTGCGGCGCTTGCGGTCCTTGCTCTCGCGGTTCCCGCCGCGGCGCAGGACAAGCCGACGCTTACCGTCTTCACCTATGACTCCTTTGCTGCCGACTATGGCCCCGGCCCTCAGCTGAAGGCGGGCTTTGAGGCGACCTGCAACTGCACGCTCGACTTCGTCGCGACCGATTCCTCGATCGGCGCGCTGCGCCGCGTGCAGCTCGAGGGCGCGACGACAGCGGCCGACCTGATCGTGGGGCTGGATACGAGCGTCGCCGGGGAAGCCCGCGCCACCGGGCTTTTCGCCCCGCACGGGCTGAGCCTCGACGACCTGTCGCTGCCCACCGCATGGACCGATGCCGAGTTCGTGCCGGTCGATTTCGGCTATTTCGCTTTCGTCTACGACAAGACCAAGGTGCCCAATCCACCCAAGTCGTTCGAAGAGCTGATCGCGATGCCTGAGAGCTTCAAGGTTGCGCTGGAGGACCCGCGGTC
>JAEZBF010000180.1 GCA_023427545.1 Pseudomonadota bacterium | reverse complement strand
AGCTCGGGCGAGGTGAAGATGTGGATAAGCGAATCCGCGTCGCAGTGGAGGTCGAGGACGAAGTCCGCATCGTGCGTCTCGCGCAGCAGCAGGAGGCGCAGCTCCTCGGCCGCCGTACGCGGCTGCTGCGTCTCGATCCACTGACCCACCGCCTTGCGGATCAGGTTGACGTTGAATTCCGGGTCGTCCCCCAGCCGGCCCGACAGCTGTGAGCGTACGGCGGAGAACAGGTCGGGCCAGCCGCGGTTGTAGTTGGTGCCCGTTCGGATGTCGTAGCGGCCGATGTGGTGGCGCAGCGCCTGGTTCCCCATCCCGAGCGGGTTGACCATCGGCATGAGGGTGAACCGGGCCCGCAGCGCGTCGCGATCGTCCGCAGCCCGCAACAGCGGCAGCAGGTGGTGCAGCAGCATGATGCCGGGTGTCTCGTCGGCATGGAGCGCGGCCTGCAGGTGCACCTTGGTCGGCGCATCCTCCGGCCCAATGCGGAAGTAGGTGAGGGTCGTCGGCGCCCCGGGCGTGTCGCCGCGCAATTCGACCGTCTCGCGGGTAAAGCTCATCGCGAGGCTCCTATCCCAGCCAACGGGAGGCGAAACGCAGCCTTGGCGGCTGCGGCAGATGGCGCATCAGCCGGCGGTAGATCACGCCGAACACAAAAAAGATCGCCAGCGAGATGGCAAGGAAGTAGAGGCCGGCGACGGAGAAATGGAGGAAGACGTTGTAGTCCCGCTCGAACAGCTCGCTCGCCTTGTTCATGAGATCCTTCTGCTCGTCGATCACCGGCAGTGTGAAGTAGACCAGCGCGGTCGCATGGAACAGGAAGACCACCTCGTTGGTGTAGGCCGGCCAGGCGATGCGGATGAGGTGCGGCCAGACGACATAGCGGAACTGCTGGAACCCGCTCATGCCATATGCCCGCGCAGCCTCAACCTCGCCCCGCGGCACCGTGGTCAGTGCACCGTGAAAGATCTCCCCCGTGTATGCCGTGGTGTTAAGGGTGAGGATGGCAGGGCCGAGGAACAGCGGATGGAGGACCAGCCAGTCGATGCCCATCGGTTTCCACAGGGAGACGTTGAATGCCAGCGCCAGGGAATAGAGCATGAAGAGCTGGATGAAGAACGGCGAACCACGAAACGCATAGATGTAGCCGCGCGCGAGGCTCGAAACGACTGGGTTTGGGGAGGCTTTGGCTAACGCCACAAGAATGGCAAGAACGAAGCCAAGCGGCACCGACGCGGCCACGAAGTAGAGGTTGAACAGCGCAGGCTTGGCGAGGATCACGATGTCGCCCAGGATGGGTGCGAGCCAGGTCATGATCGCGCGGCTGCCAGCATGCCGCGTCCTGCCCGGCGGGTAAGAGCAGCGAATGCCTTCTCGGAGGCAAACGTCAGGGCGATGTAGAAGACGAGGAGCGCGAGGTAATAGCCCCACCGCCAGTCGCCGTGTACCGCGCCCGCTGCGCGGTTGAAGTTCGGTGCTCCCAGCCGGTCCGCCCAACGCACGATATCCACGATCTGAAGCAGGGAGAGAAGCGAGGTCGATTTGATGAGCAGCATCCAGACGTTGGACAAGCCGGGCAGCGCATAGATCCACATCTGCCGGATCTGGATCCGCCAGAGCACCTGGCTGCGGCTCATGCCGAAGGCTCGCGCCGCCTCGAGCTGTCCCTTGGCAACTGCATTCATCGCACCGGCGACGACGTTGGCCGTCGAGGCACCGTAGATGATCCCGAGCGAAACACTGGCGAGGATCAGGTATTCGAAGCTGCCGAAGTGCAGGTTCGCCGCCTCGCATGGCGGCCATTGACCGGCGCGGAGCGCTACGGTGCTAGCGTCGCAGATCTGGCTCGCCAGCACCGCTTCGGTCGCCTGCTCGAACACCAGCGGGAAGAACAGGAAGAACAGCACGTCCGGAACGCCCCGGACCATGTTGATGTAACCCGTCGCAAGCCAGCGGAACGGTGCGAAGGGGGCATTCTTGAGTGAGGCCCCGCCGAGCCCGAGCAACAGCGCAATCGCCGCCCCGGCGAACGCTGCAAACAGCGTGAACTGCACGCTGGCGTACCAAGCTTGGTGCTTACCGTTGGTGAGATAGGCGATCCAGTAGGCGACGTCCTCGCCAACCCCGCTCGCCAGCCAGTCAGGCATGTGCCACGCCGCTTAGAGAGAGAAGCGGGCGAACCCATCGATCCGCCCGCGTCGATGTCACTGCGTCTTAAAGTACGGGCCGGGACCCTGCTCGGGGAACCACTTGACGATCAGGGCATCCAGCGACCCATCCGCCTTCATCTCGGCAATGGCCGCGTTGAACTTGGCTTCCAGTTCATCGTCAGCCTTGCGCAGCCCGACGCCGACGCCTTCGCCGATCGGGATCTCGGGACCAGCGATCTTCAGCGCTCCGCCCGACCCGGCGACCACCTCGGCCTCGTAGTCCTTCTCGGCGAGGATGGCATCTAGGTTGCCGGCGTTCAGATCAGCCAGCGCCTGGTCGGCGGTGTCGAACGTGACCAGCGTATTGTCGGCCTTGTAGTTCTGCTCGGCGTAAGCCGCCTGGATCGTCCCGGTCTGCGCCCCGATCTTGAGCCCCTTCGGCGCATCGAGCGCAGCGGTGGACCCCGACGGCACGAGGAAGGTCGAGGGCGTTGGCGGCTTATAATTGTCGGAGAAGTCGATCGACTGCTTGCGCTCCTCGGTGATCGACATGCCAGCCATGATGGCATCGAAGTTGCCGGCGTTGAGGTTCGGGATCATCGTGTCCCAGGCATTCTGGATGAACGTGCAGTCCAGCGATGCGCGCTTGCAGAGCTCGGTGCCGAGCTCGATCTCGAAGCCGGCGAGCTTGCCGTTATCGTCGATGAAGTTCCACGGCGCGTAAGCGCCCTCGCTCGCTATGCGCACCTGCTGCGCCTGCGCGCCGCCGGCGAGCGCCGCAAAGGCGAACGCGGCGATCAGTAGTGATTTCATGGATGATCTCCCGATGGGGTCAGCGTGTTGCAGCGCGACCGGGCAGCCGCGCCGAAGGCTGGGTTCAACGCTAGCCCATTCTGCGAGGCGATCAAGCGCTGCCGTGCCCGGCGGCGGCAAGAAACTGGCGCAGGCGAGGCGACTTCGGCGCGCCGAACACTTCGGCGACTGCCCCTTCTTCCTCAATCAGGCCCTGGTGCAGGAAGACGACGCGCTCCGCGACGGTCCTTGCGAAATCCATGTCATGGGTGACGAGGATCATCGTCCGCCCCTCGTCGGCGAGCAGCTTGATGACCCGCAGCACCTCCGCCTCGAGTTCGGGATCGAGGGCCGAGGTCGGCTCGTCGAACAGCATGAGCTTGGGGTTGATGCAGAGCGCACGCGCAATGGCGGCGCGCTGCTGCTGCCCGCCCGAAAGCTGGCTCGGGTAGCTGTGGGCCTTCTCGGCAATCCCGACCTTGCCCAACATCTCGATCGCCTCGGCCTCGACCTCCCCCCGCGGCCGCTTCTGCACATGCAGCGGCGCTTCCATGACGTTGTCTAGGATGGTGAGATGGCTCCAGAGGTTAAACTGCTGGAAAACCATACCGATACCGCTTCGAACACGCCTGATCTGTGCCGCATCTGCGCAATGTCGGTGAGGGGGTGTACCGGTGAGGCGGATCTCCTCGCCCGCAACGGCGACGGTGCCGCGGTCGGGGACCTCGAGCATGTTGATGCAGCGCAGGAGGGTGGACTTGCCCGATCCGGACGAGCCGATGAGGGCGACGACGTGGCCTTCCTCGGCGGTCAGCGAAACGCCCTTGAGCACCTCGAGCGGTCCGAACGACTTATGGAGGTCGGTGATCTCGACGATGTTCATGGGACCGGAACAAATCAGACCGGCACCCGGCGGGGAAGCGAAAATCACACGCCTGAGGAACCGCTAGGCCTCGAACTGGCTCGCGGGAATGGTCAGGCGATAGAGGACGCGGTCGGGCTGCAGGTCATAATGCGCGCTGCCGCCCACCGACACGGGTACGATCCGTTCCAGCACGACTGTCCCGAAGTGCCGGTCGCGACCAGGTAAGGTACCGCTGGTCACCTCGCTCCACTCTACATTGAGCGTGCGGCGCAGGCCCACCGTGCGATTGACGGAAGCATTGACACAGACCGTACCAGGCGATCGGCCGGAGAGCGCGCCGTGCAGCAGCGCGTTGGTCGCGAGCTCGTGGAGCGCAAGCCCGACATACCGGGCCGCATTGGGCCGCAGCATCGGATTCTCTCCGACAATGCGGATGGAGCGTAGCGATGTCTGCCCGATCCGCGCCAGCTGAGCGGTCACGAGGGACTGGAACAGCGTGCCGCGCCAATTGCTCTCGGTGACGAGGTCCTGCGCGCTCGCCAGCGCCTGCAGGCGGCCGCGGAACTTGTCGAGAAAATCCTCGCCGCGTTGACTGTGGTTGGCCGTCTGCATCGCCACCGCCTGCACGATCTGCAGCAGGTTGCGCGAACGGTGGCTCACCTCGCGGAGGAGGCTGGTGATCGCCAGTTCGCGCTCGCGCGACTCCGTGATGTCGGTGAGGATCGTGAAGAGGCCTGCAACACGCCCATCAGCCTCGCGGTCAGGCGTCAACTGCGCCCGGAACAACCTGCGCGGCACACTGCGAACTTCGAGCTCTATGGTCTGCGCTTCGCCGGTCGCAATCGCCAGCGCCTTGGCCTCCGCCAACGGGCGTGCAAGCTCAGGGGGCAGGGCATCCACATCACGGCGGCCGAGCGGGTCCCGGGCAGGCCAGGTAGGCGGCAGGTTCTCTGCCAGATCGCAGACAGAGTCCAACCCCTCGTGCAACAGCCCAGTGTTGCGGTCGCTCAGGCAACGGTGGAGGGCGCGCAGCCGCAAGGCGTCGCCCGACATGTCGGTCTCTGTAGGCATTGCGCGGTGTCCGCTCCGCACTGAGTTAAATCAAACGCGAGCTCCAACCCACTGGTTCCTAAAACGAATGCGGCCTCACCCCGGGGTGAAGCCGCATCCATCTCGGCAGTAGGAAAGATGTTATGCTCGCCGGATCAGGCCAACGATGAGCGAGATCACGAGGAACGCGAGGAAGACGAAAAAGAGGATCTGTGCGATGCCGGCCGAAGCTCCTGCAATGCCGCCGAAACCGAGGACGCCGGCAATGAGAGCGATGACCAGGAAGACCAGCGCGTAGTAGAGCATTTCGATCTCCGTTGTATTTCTTAACGAAGATAATGCAAGCGCCGGGCCCAAAGTTCCGGGCCGCCCGGAGG
>JAEZBF010000177.1 GCA_023427545.1 Pseudomonadota bacterium | reverse complement strand
CACGGGACGACTCCCGTGACCCCCATTCCCAGGACCCGGATGAGAGCTCAGCCGCGCTCGTGAACATCGCGGCTCAACTCCCACCCGGCCGCCGATCGCTCGTCACGACCTCGCGCGGCGGAGGGAGGAGTGGGGTTTAGCACGCGGTGGTGGGTGGGGGGATAAGTTGGGGATGCAGCGGGTGCCGGGCACGCCCTCGTGGTTCGTGGCTCGACAGGCTCGCCATGAGGGGGTCACCAGGAGGGCTACTGAGAGGCGACGGGGGCGCCACCTGCACGGGGTCATTCCCGCGTAGGCGGGAATCTCTGTTGTCGGGTCGTGGGGCAGGGAAACGGAGATTCCCGCGTTCGCGGGAATGACCCGGTGGGTGGGGAGGGCTCGGGGAGACTGCACGACCCCTCATCCGGCCTTCGGCCACCCCCGGGTCAAGCCCGAGGGCAGGCTCTTCTCGCTCAAGGGGAGAAGGCGTTGACCGAGAGGCTGGTGGCACGCCCTCGTGGTTCGACAGGCTCACCATGAGGGCTACTGAGGCTACGGGGCTGCCACCTGCACAGGGTCGGGTAGTGTTGGGGGTGACTGCACGACCCCTCATCCGGCTGCCGCCACCTTCTCCCTCAAGGGGAGAAGGCGCTGAGGGCGAGGCTGGTGGCACGCCCTCGTGGTTCGACAGGCTCACCATGAGGGCTACTGAGAGGCTACGGGGCCGCGCCACATGCACGGGCTCATTCCCGCGTAGGCGGGAATCTCTGTTTGGTGGGGGCAGAGGTTGGGAAACGGAGATTCCCGCGTTCGCGGGAATGACCCGGTGGGTGGGGTAAGCCCGAGGGCAGGCTCTTCTCCCTCAAGGGGAGAAGGCGCTGACTGCGAGGCTTGTGGCACGCTCTCGTGGTTCGTGGCTCGACAGGCTCGCCATGAGGGCTGCTGAGGGGGTTACAGGGCCGCCCCCCCCATGCTTTGCATGGCGCTCCTCCCCCGCTCCGCTGGAGAGGAGTCCTGGCTGCATGCGCGGTTCAGCGGACGAGGGAGGGGTCCGGCAGAGGGGCCTGTCGTGAGCGTGGCCATGCGCAAACGAAAAAGCCGGCCCGTGGGGCCGGCTTCGATGGGCGGAGGTTGGGCTGGTTAGAGGCGGCAGCGGTGCCAGCGGCCGTCGAAGCCCTTGTAGGCATCGCGGCGCCAGTCGTACGAGCGGTAGCGCGCCTCGCAACGGGCGACGTGCGAGCTGCCGCGGATCGGGACGCTGAACGAGAAGCTGTTGCGCGGCCAGTGCCGGTAGCGCCAGTCGCCGCGGTGATGCCAACCCGGCCCGTGGCTGCTGTAATAGGGGCCGTTGCCGAAGCCGAAGCTGAAGCCGATGCTGGCCGCTTCCGCCGGCACGACGGTCGCGCCCGCGAGGGTACCCGCCAGGCACAGGGTTCCGATGAGTTTGGTGAGTGTCTTCATTTCGCTATCCTCTCCTTGCCCCGCCGCGATAGCCACAGAACGGGCATAAGCCGATTTTGTTGCGCACGAATTTCGCGGCAACGACATCGGTGGGATGGAGCTATTCGCGCGCGGCGGGCGTCGTGGCGAAGAGCTCGGTCACCGTGCGGACGAGCTCGGGTTCGGAGAACGGCTTGCGCAGCCGCGGCGTCGAGCGCCACTCCTCCTCGATGCCGGCCTCGTCGTAGCCGGTGCAGAAGACGACCGGCACGCCCATGTCGCGCAGCTCACGGGCAAAGCCGGTGCTGCGCTCGCCGTTGAGGTTAACGTCGAGCAGGGCGAGCGTGATGTGCGAGGCACCGCTAGCGACCTCCTGCCGGGCGGTCGAGACGCGCGAGAACGGCCCGACGACGCTGCCGCCGAGCTCGGTCACCATGTCTTCGGTGAGCATGGAGATCAGGGGCTCGTCCTCAAGCACCAGCACCCTGTAGTTCTCGAAAGGACGCTCGCTCATTCAGACCACTCCTGTTTCCGAGGGAAGGCGAACCTGCCAGTGCAGGCCCTCGGGCCGGTAGTTCGTAACATAGGTTGCGCCGGGCTTGGCCTTGATCGTTCGTTCAATGAGCCGTGAGCCGAAGCCCTTGTGCTTCGGAGCGGTGACGGGTGGCCCCCCCTGCTCGATCCAGTCGATGACGAGATGCGCGTCGGGCGTCGGCGCCTCGAAGCTCCAGCACACCTTCACGCGGCCGGTGGGTACGGACAGGGCGCCGTACTTGGCGGCATTAGTGGCAAGCTCATGGAACACCAAGCCCATATTGGTCGTCCGTCGTGGCGAAAACATGAGCTCTTCGCCCTCGATCTCGACACGCTCGACGCCAAACGGCTCCAGCTCCAGATGAATCAGCTCGCGCAGGCCCACCCCCGACCAATTCCGCGAGGTCAGCAGGTTGTGGGTTGCGGACAATGCACCGAGCCGCATCTGCAGGGCATCGGCAAAGGCGCGGGGCTGCGGCGTCGTCTTGAGCGTCTGCTGGACCATCGCCTGCACGGTGGTTAGCGTGTTCTTGACCCGGTGATTGACCTCGTCGAGCAGCACGCGCTGCTGCTCGGTAGCCTGCACGCGTTCGGTGACGTCGCTGCCCTGGACGAAGACCGCCATGACGCGGCCGTCCTCACCCAGGATCGGCTGCCAGATGAAATCGACGTAGATCCGGCGTGGCCGGCTGCCCTCCGTCGCGAGCATCAGCGGGAAATCGCGGCCGTGGAAGGGTTCCCCGGTTGCCACGATGCGCTCCAGCATCTCGAAGATGCCCTGCCCTTCGAGCTCCGGCAGCGCTTCGCGGATGGGCCGGCCGACGATGGCGGGGCGCCCGACGAGCTTGAGATAGGCGTCGTTGGCGAGGTCGAAGACGAGATCGGGCCCCGACAGCACCGAGATGAACCCCGGGGCCGCCTGGAACATCGCCTTGAGGTATTCGCCCTCGGCGCGAAGGGCCTCGGACAGCGCCTCGATGCGCACCGCCCGCCGGACGACGTCCTGCTCGAGCGCGGCGGCCTCGTCGGGCCGCTGCAATTCGGCGTCAGGTTCGACCAGGGGCGTTGCATCCTGGGTCTGCTGGATGATGTGGGTGACCTCGCCGGCCCCGTTGCGCACCGGCTTGTGGGTGCAGCTCCAGTACCGCATCTCGACGCCCCCTTCGTCGCCGTTGCGGCGCGGGATCGCGAACGGCGCCATGGCGACCTCGTTCTCCTCGCCGGCGAGGGCGCGTTCGAAGGCATCCTTGAACCGCAGCATGCGGTCGCCTGTTTCGGGGAAGACATCGAAGACGTACTTGCCCAGCACCTCCTCGGCACGAACACCGGTTAGCGTCTGGTAGGCGCGGTTTGTGGCCGCGAAACAGAGCCTGCGGTCGAGCACCATGAATGCCGCGGGCAGCTCGGCAAAGATCGAGGAGAAATCAGGACTGCCCGTCACACCAGTATCCACTAAGACCCCGTGCCGCTCCCTGGCGCAGCCGCCTAACGGCCTCAAAGCTCGCCCCGACATTCGGCCCGAAACGGCGAACTTCTGATATGGTTCCACCATCTCGTCATATTTTTGACATGTGCAAGCCATTGCGGCGCCGAAGGTAAATCATGCCCGACCGGGTTCTGGTGACCGGCATCTCCGGATTCGTCGGCAGCCACGTCGCATTGGCGCTGCTGAACGCCGGATACGAGGTGCGCGGCAGCCTGCGCAGCCTCGCCCGCGCCGAGGGCGTGCGGACGGCGCTCGCCGCCGCCGGGGCCGATGTCTCCCGGCTGCAATTCGTTGCGCTTGACCTCCTCTCCGACCCCGGCTGGGATGCCGCGATGGCGGGGTGCCGGTACCTCCAGCACGTCGCCTCGCCCTTCATCGTCGAAGAGCCGCGCGACCCGCAGGAGCTGATCCGGCCGGCCGTCGAGGGCACCACGCGGGCTCTGCATGCGGCGCTCCGCTCGGGCGTCGAGCGGATCGTCCTGACCTCCTCGGGCGCCGCCGTGATGTACGGCCACCCGCGCGAGCGTACGGAGCCCTTCACCTCGGCCGACTGGAGCCGCACCGAAGGCGCCGACGTCACCGCCTATACCGAGTCCAAGACCCGCGCCGAGCTGCAGGCCTGGTCGATCATGGAAGCGGCCGGACGCCGGAACAACCTTGTCGCAGTCAACCCCACCGTCATTCTCGGCCCGCTGCTCGAGGACGATCCCGGCACCTCGGCAGCGATCGTGCACCGCCTGCTTTCGGGCGGCGTGCCGGCGGCGCCCCGGATGAGCATGGGCGTTATCGACGCGCGCGATGTCGCCGCGCTTCACCTCGCCGCGATGGAGCGGCCCGAGGCGGGCGGGAACCGCTTCCTCGCCGCCGCCGGCTGGGTGTCGCTGCTCCAGCTGGCGCAGATGCTGCGCGAGGCGTTTCCCGCCTATGCGCGGCGGCTGCCGGGCTTCGAACTGCCCGACTGGGTGGTCCGGCTCCTTGCGGTGTTCGATCGTAGCGTGGCGGCCAATGTGGCATCGCTGGGCGTGGTGCGGCGGCTCGATTGCAGCGCGGCCGAAGCCCTGCTCGGCCGCCCCTTCATGTCGCCCCGGATCGCCGTGACCGCAACCGCGAGGACGATGATCGAGCGCGGCCTGGTGCCGCCTCCCAACTCGCACGACGCAGCGTCAAAAAGGGGCTAGGCCGCGCCGGAACAATTGGCTAAACAGTGCGCCACCGGAGCGGGGCTGTAGCTCAGTTGGGAGAGCGCATCGTTCGCAATGATGAGGTCAGGGGTTCGATTCCCCTCAGCTCCACCACCTCCGGCCGATCCCGTAACAACCTATACCTGGTCTCGACGCTCGCGGGCGCCTGTCCGCTTGAGGACGGCGACACTGATGAAGTTCGCGCACGTTGAGACTGGTCCACGACGCCAGCGGCTCGCTCCGCCACTCCATGCGACGACCGCGTGTCGGCTCGGCGACGACTGCCCAGGGGGTCTCCTCTGCGGCGCGATTGACGGGCTGCAGCCGCCACCATACAGTCAGGTCAACCTCAACCTGTAATACAGGTGCCATCTACTTGGGTGGTGAGGTGGATACACCAATGTGGAGGAAGACGATGAGAGCTGCTGCCAAGCATTTGCCTTTGGCTACGGCGTTGAGCGTAGCGCTTGCCGGCGGCCTTGCTGCTGCGCCCGCGCTGTCACAAGACAAGATCAAGCTGGAAGTGTGGTCCTGGCAGGTTATCTACGAAGATAACTACGAGCGCATTTTCGAGATTTTCGAGAAGAGCCACCCCAATATCGAGGTGGACTTCCGCGGCTTCGTGAACAACGAGTACCCCACGATCCTCAAGACCGGCCTCTCCGGGCCCGGGGGTCCGGACCTGGCGATGCTTCACCCCTACCGCGCGATCGCGCCCTATGCCCTCGCCGGCCAGCTCACCCCGATTGACCAGACCCAGGTGCCCGAGCTCGCCAACTTCACGCCCGAGGCGATCGCCGCTGCTTCGCTCGACGACAAGATCTGGGGTGTCCCCTTCGCCACCCAGGCGCTGGGCGTGTTCTACAATGCCGATATCTTCGACAAGCTGGGGCTGAAGGAGCCGACCAAGGCATCCGAGATCGCGCCCATGATCCAGAAGATCAAGGACGGCGGGTTCATCCCCTATGCCGTGACCGGCAATGCCGGTTGGCAGCTCGTCAACCTCTTCGACATCCTGGTCGGCAGCACCTATGGCGGCAAGGACTTCCTCACCAAGGCCGTATCGGGCGAAACGAGCTTCGACTCTCCGTCGATGGTGAAGGCATTCGAGGCTTACCGTGCGCTCGAGTCTGATTTCCCGCCCTTCGTGAGCGGCGTGGGACATCCGGATGCCCGCGCGCTGTTCGTCGGCGGCAAGGCAGCGATGTTCCCCGGCGGCGCCTGGGAACTGGCGCTCATCCGCCAGAACGCCCCCGACATGAAGCTCGGCTTCTTCTCGATGCCGTCGGACGAAAGCGGCGGCCCGGCCCCGACACCCGGCTACGAGGACGGCTCCATCGGGATGAGCGCGGCGACGGAACACCCCGCCGAGGCGCTGGAACTGCTCCGCTGGATGGGCACGCCCGAGTTCGGCAATGCCTTCACCGAGGAACTGCGGCAGCTCTCGTCCGTCAAGGGCGTCACGCCGAGCGATCCGGTGCTTGCCGAAATCGCCGCCAACTTCGCGGCTAATCCGGTTCCGGTCGTGTGGGTGACCGAATACTTCGGCACCGCAGCCCCCGCGCCGTTTACGACGCTGGGCGTTCTCCTCGCCAACCTGATGGTGAATGCGACCGATCCGGCCACGGCTGCAAAACAGCTCGAATCGGACGCGCGCGAGTTCGCAACGCAGAACAAATAACGAGTTGGGAGGGGTGGTCCTCAGCGACCACTCCTCCTATCCCCACGGCAAAGTTTGCGTGGGGCATTGGGCGCACACATGCAACGACGGCATACCCGGCCTAAAAGGTCCGACCTGGCCGCGGCGCTGCTTTTCGTAGCCCCGGCCCTGCTGCTTTACGTCACCTTCACGCTCGCGCCCCTGGCGGCGGTGTTTGGCTCCAGCCTGCTGGAATTCCGTGGCGTGGCGATCGCCGGGTTCGCCGGCCTCGACAATTTCGGACGCCTGTTCTCGGCCTCGACGCTGGGGCGCCAGATCGCCAATGCGTTCGCCAACAACTGGTACTTCTTCCTCGGGACGATGGTGGTCCAGAACACGCTCGGCCTCGGACTGGCGCTGATCCTCCACCGTCAGGGGTTCGGCAAGCGGTTCTTCCAGACCGTCATCGCCACCCCCTTCCTCGTGAACCCGCTGGTGGTGGGCTATGCCTGGCTGCTCCTGCTGAACCCGACGTTCGGGCCGGTTGCCCAGTTCCTCAACGCCGCCGGCCTCGGCAGCTTCATCCGCCCGTGGCTCGCTGATCCACTCTGGGCGCGGCCCGTCGTCATCCTGATCAACGCCTGGCAGTGGGTCGGTTTTCCGATGCTGATCTTCCTCGCCGCCCTCGGGTCGATCCCCGAGGATGTTTTCCAGGCCGCGAAACTCGATCGTGCGAACAGGTGGCAGATGCTCTGGTACATCACCCTGCCCCTGATCAGCCCTGCCGCGGGCACGGTGGCGATGCTCACCTTCATCGGCTGCTTCAACGCCTTCAACCTGCAGTTCGCGATCGGCGGCGTGAACGGCGGCCCCGCGGGGACCAACGACGTCCTCGGCCTCGTCTTCTACCGCGTGGCGTTCGGGGGCGATCTCAACGCCATCGGCTCCTCGTCGGCGCTCGCCACCTGCATGTTCCTGTTCGTGTTCGTGATGGCGCTGTTCCTGCGCTACGGCCTCGGCCGGCTTGAGGCGCGCGTGTCATGATCGCGAGCGAAGACATCCCGGCAAGTGAAGCACTGACGAACCGGGGCATGGCTGCGCGGCTGCTCGGATCGCGGACCGGGACGACGCTGGTCCTTGCGGTCTATGCGATCATCGCAGCCGGTCCTTTGCTCCTCGTGCTCAACAACTCCCTGCGGCCCACGAGCGACATCTACAGGACGCCGCTGGGCCCGCCGACTCTCGAGGGCATGGGCAATTTCACCACGGCCTGGAGCCGCGCCAGCTTCTCGACCTTCTTCTTCAACTCGGTCTTCGTCACTGTCGGCGCCCTGATCCTGGGCGTCGGTGCGGCGACGCTTGCCGGTTACGCTCTGGGCCGCTTCAAGTTCCCCGGCCGGCGGACCCTCAGCGCCCTGTTCCTCGCCGGCATGCTGTTGCCGATCCAGCTGGGGGTCGTGCCGATCTTTTACCTGCTGCAATCGATGCGGCTGGTGGATACGCACCTGGGACTCATTCTCGTTTACGCGGCCCACACCTTGCCGGTCTCCATCCTCCTGCTCTCGGTGTTTTTCCGCCAGCTGCCGGATGAGCTCGAGGAGGCCGCGCGGCTCGACGGCGCCGGCCGGTTCCGGATTTTCTTCTCGGTCATGCTGCCACTCGTGAGGCCTGCGCTCGCGACCGTCATCGTGGTGCAGTGCGCCCCGATCTGGAACGACTTCTTCTATCCGCTGGTGCTGCTGCGCTCCGCCGACAAGTACACCCTGCCGGTCGGCCTCACGGCCTTCATGGGGCAGTACCAGTCCGACTATGGCGCGCTCTTTGCCGCGCTCGCGATCGTCTCCGCACCGATGATCATCCTCTTCGTGCTCGCGACCAAACACGTCATCGCGGGCCTGACTGCCGGTGTGGGGAAGTGAACCAGATGAGGACGAGCGGGGTGACAGGTTCACGGGTTACCGGAGGCACCAGGCGATGACCTCTGCCCCCCTGGTCGAGCCTGGTGCGTGGAACGAGCCCGAGACCGGCAGCACGGAAACCACTCGCGTATCGCGCGTGATCTACGGCATCAGGAACATGATCAAGGCCAATGGCCTCCGGACCGGTGACGTTCTCCCGAGCGAATCCGCAGTCGGGGAGGCCCTGGGTGTCTCGCGCGCCGTCGTGCGGGAAGCGTTCCAATCGATGGACGCCCTCAGCATCATCGATGTGGGCAATGGACGCCGGGCGCGGGTCGCAAAGGTGGATCCCGAGGTCCTCGCGCTGGTGGTCGATCACGGCGTCCAGACCGACCAGGTGTCCATCCAGCAAATCCTGGACGTGCGCCGCACCATCGAGTTGCGCACGGCAGGTCTGGCCGCGGTATTGCGTTCCGAGGCTGAGGCACGTGAGATCGAGCGGCACGCTGCCGGCATGCGGCGCCAGTTCGCCGATGCCGAGCGCGTGATGGAAAGCGACATCGCCTTCCACGGCGCTATCGCGCGCGCCTCCAAGAACGCGATGTTCGCGCTTCTTGTCGGTTCGTTCCACGTCGTCACGCGGCAGACGTGGCACATCGGCTGGCGCGCCCGGCGCAGCGACGAGCACCGTCTCCACAGCGTTGTCTGCCACGAGGAGATCGCGGCAGCCATCGTCGCCCACGACCGCGACAGAGCGGAAATGCTGATGGCCGACCACTTCGACGAGACCGTCAAGATGCTGCTGGACAGCGGCATCAACTAAGGGCGGATGTCGACGCGCTCGCCGGGGCCAAGCCTATGGGGCTGTCCGCGTTCGATTGAGCAGTACTTCTTCTGCCGCAAGCACTTTGTTGCGCCGCGCGGGGAGGAAGCTCTTCATTTTCAGACTTCGAGGCGGCGTGGGGACGTGCGAGCATTTTTGCGCTTGGAGGAGGCGTCGGGCAAAATGAAGAGGGTCATGGTCGGGCTCGTTGCAGCGGTCTTCGTGCTCGCCGGCAGCATGTTGTCGGCTCTGGCGCAGGAGGCGGAGCCGCCGCAGACCTACAGGCTCGACAACGGCCTGGAGGTGGTTCTGGCGCCGGACAACGACGTACCGCTGGTCGCAGTCAGCATGAACGTCCGCGTCGGCGCGCTGAACGAGCCGACGGGTCGCTCCGGATTTGCGCACCTTTTCGAGCACCTGACGTTCACCGGAACGTCGACCTGGCCCAACATCGACGTCGCCTACGGCAAGTATGGGATCGCGATCAACGCCACGACCTGGGACGACCAGACGCTCTACTGGGAGAAGGGTCCGAGCTCGGCGCTGCCGGTGATCCTGTCGCTCGAGGCCGACCGAATGGCAAACATGGGGCACGAGATCGACCAGAAGGATCTCGATATCCAGCGCGCAGTGGTCAAGAACGAGATGCGCCAGAACGTGCTCGACAATCCCGGCACGGCCGCCTGGGAAGCGCTCTGGGCCGCTCTCTATCCCAAGAGCCACCCCTACAGCCGGGCGGTCATCGGTGCGATCCCGGACCTCGATGCGGCAACGTTGTCCGATGCCCAGAACTTCTTCAACACCTACTACGTGCCCAATAATTCCATCCTTGTTCTGACCGGGAACTTCGATGCCCAACGCGCAAGGGAACTGATCGAGGACACGTTCGGACGCATCCCCGCTGGGCGGGAGGTGGCGCAGCCCACGCCGGTCGAAAGCGAGCCGACGCGCGTGCGGCTGTCCTTCGAGGATCGCGTCCCTCAACCGCGTGTCTTTGTCGGCTTCACGGGCCCGGCGGCGCTCGACCGGCGGAATGGGGCGCTCAAGATCGCTGCCGAGCTGCTCGGCAACTACGAATACGGCGTTCTGCGCAAGGAACTGGTCGACCCGGGGATCGCCGCCGCTGCGTTCGCCAACTGGACGCCAGGCAAGCTCGGCGGCCGAATGATCGTCGAGGTGCAAGGTGCTGAAGGCGTAACGGCAGAGGCGCTTGAAGCTGCTACCGCAGACGTCCTGGCGAGGTTCGGCAAGATCCGGCTCGATCCCGCGGACGTCGAGAGAGCCCGCAAGCGCATCCTCCTCGACCAGAGGGGTGCCATGGAACCGCTCCGCGAGCGGGCGGAGCGGATCGCCACACAGATCGGCCTTGGCTTTTCGGCCGAGGAGATCCTGGGCGACGAGGAAAGCGTCGTGGAGGCCCGGCTCGAAGATGTAGAGAGAGCGATCAGAGAGGTTGTTCGGCTAGATGACGCCGGCTGGTCGACCGTTCGGCCGGGCGCCCGGGGCAACTACCCACCGGTGCTGAGCCAGTCCTCGGGCGAGCTCGAGCCGATGGTTGTGTCCCACAGGGCAACCGTGAATATTCCGGTGCTCTCGGCCGACCCGCCGATCCTCGGCTCCCTGCCCCAGAGCGAAACCGCAAAACTCGGCAATGGCATCAAGGTGGTCCGCTACGCCGTACCCGGATCGCCGATCGTCCACGTCGGCGCGAGCGTCACGGGAGGGTGGCGCAGCGAGCCGGCCGGCATGGAGGGCCTGTTTGGTCTCGCGGCCGAAATGGGTCCGCGCGGCGCCGGGGAACTCGGGCTCGAAGCCTTCGGCAAGGCGGCAAAGGATGTGGGCGCGGACGTTTCGAGCCGCATCGCCGACCAGGCGACGACGATGGTGCTCACGGTCCCGCCGGAGGACTTCGCCAGGGGCATCGCCCTGCTGGCCGATGCGGTCCAGTCTCCGCGTTTCGATGCGAACCAGTGGGCAGTTCTGGTCGCGGAGAGGCTGAATAGCATTGCAGAGCGCGAAGGCGACCTGGCCACGGTCGGCCGGCGGGCACTGGACAAGGTCCTCTTCCCGGTCGGCCCGGGTGAACCTGCACTGCACGACAGTGCCAAATCGATCCGAAGCATCACGCGCGAGGCGGCAATCGAGGCCTTCAAGCAGCTCTTTACGCCCAAGACGATGACCATCTACATCGTCGGCGCGCCCTCGCTGGCGGAGATGCTGCCTGCACTGGAGAGCGAGTTCGGGACCTGGAGCAGTGAGAGCTCGGGCGTTGTGCCGAGACGGCACCCACCCGCGGTGATACCGGAGGGCCGCCGCGTGCTGGTCGTACCCGAGGCGAAGGCGAGCCAGTCGGTGGTCTTCGTGGCGCGTCCCGCTCCAGGCTTTAACGAGCCGAAGCAGGCCGAGGCGATGGCAGCCATGCGGATCCTCGGCTACGACTTCATCAGCCGGCTCAATTCCGTGATCCGCGAGGAAAAGGGTTACTCCTACGGCGTCGGCGCGACCATGTGGGACACCCTGCGAAGCGCCGCGGCGCTGGTCATCGACGCGCCGGTTGAGCGCGACGCAACGGGCGCGACCCTCCAGGAAATCTTCAAGGGCTTCGTGAGCCTTGGCACCTTGCCAGTGCGGGAGGATGAACTCGACCGCACGCGAACGGCCTACGTCGCCACCCTCGCCGGCACTGCGGAAACCGGCAAGGGGCTGTTCGACAGCCTGATGGAAAGCGTCGAGTACGGGTTCAAGCTCGAGGAGAAGCAGGCGCGCTATCAGGCTATGGCGACCCTCGACCTCGATGCGGTGCGCGCCGAAGCCGCCGACCTCGCGTCGCTGCAGAACTCAGTCATAGTCGTTGCCGGCGACCCGGAGATCGTCATGCCTCAGCTGGAGGCAGTGGGCATAACTGGAGCCGAGCTGGTCGAGCGCGACTAAGGGCACCACAAAAACTAGGTGCCTTCTCAGTTCTCCGACCCTGGGGCGGGACTGGAGGCGCTCGGGCGTTTCCGGCCGAGCTGGTGGGTGATGGCCGCTGCGAGGGCGATCAGTGCTGCCACACCGCCAAGTGCCGCACCGGGAGCCCTGAACGGTGCTCCGGGAGTCGTACAGGCGACGACGAGCACCAGTGCAATCCAGTAGCCGAAACGGACGAAGATCGGGTGGTCGACGACGTCGTCCCGCAAGAAGGCGAACGCGAGGATGACCAGCAGCACATAGGCTTGCGGATGGAGCTGCCAACCCGTCCCCATCCTACTGAAATCCAGATGGATGCCGGTGTAGAGGTTCTCGTTGGTGGCGTGGGTCAGATAGCCGGTCGTGGGATCGTCGAAGTAGAGCAGGAACTGCGAGATAAAGAGCAAGACGATCGCCACGATCATCATCATCTGGGGCACCGATTTGCCCCGTCGAAACTCATTCAGCAGACCCAAAGCGCCCCCCTGAGCTTCATCGAACCCACCCAGGCCGGCGGCCGCCCCTCATGGGTTGATGATCGCACTTGAACCGCGGAGATGATCCCGCACGCAAGGGTCGCTGGCAAGCGTCAAAGCGGCTCCGATTTACTCTAGAAGCCGGATTTGATTGTCCATTACAACTGGTTCGGTCCTTCTCCTACCCAGCCACTTGGTCAGCATTGGACGTTCGAAGTGCCTCGCCCCATCATTGGTGAAGCCTATCGCGTGTGGGACAAGTTCCGCGCGCTCTGGCGCGTGCGGCTCCCATCGGGCGTGCCGAAGGTGCCGCCGGTGCGCCTCGACGCGCTCGCCTCCGGCTCGACCCACCTGCGGACCATCCTGATCAACCTGACGATCCTCATCGTTCTGCTGATCGTGGGGCCCGTAATCGCCAAGCAGTTCTGGCGCAACCAGGTGCTGATCGAGCCTATCGCCGTGCCGGCGGTGCTTCAGCGCACTGGGCTGACCCCGGAGGTTGCGGCGTCGCGGTTATGGGACGGGCTGGCCGAGGTTCAGGCCGCAGCCGGGACGTCCAAGACCGGGATCACGGCCATACCCGACAGCGAGAAGGTCGATTTCTCGATTCCGGATGCGGGCATCTCCATCGACTCGCTGATCCACTACGTCCGTGACTACTTCAACATCTACGAGACGCGGATCACCGGCGAGATCAGATGCGCCACGGAGGCCTGCGAGCCGGCGGACACGACCATCCGCCTCCGCGTGGTGCGCAACGACGTGCAGGTGCTCCCCCTCGAGCCGCGCGGCGAGATGACTGAGGAGGAGTATTTCAGGGCGGCGGCCAGCGAGGTGCTCGGCGTCATCGATCCCTTCACGGCGATTGCCGCTGAAGCCGCCACCCGGCCGGAAAAGGCGCGAGTCAGAGCAAAGCGGCTGATCCTGGAGCGTCACCCGGACTCCAAGTGGGCGCAAAATCTCCTGGGCAACCTGAGCACGGATCGCGGCGAGTACGATGTCGCGCTGGCCTACTACAACGCTGCGCTCGCGATCGACCCCGGCTTCGTACCGGCGCTGAATAACCTGGGTGAGAACCTCCGCAACCGGGGCGACCTTGCGGGCGCGCGCGCCGCGTTCCTCAAGGCGCAGAAACTCGAGCCCAGTAACCCCCTCACAGCCGATGGCCTTGCGGAACTCGCCAGTCTCGACGGCAAGATGGATGAGGCGATCGGCTATTTCCTTGCCGCGGCGAAGTCCGACCCGCTGTCCAGCCGACACCTGTTGAAGGCCGGGCTGCTCGAGATCGGCGCCGGCAGGTTGGACAAGGCGCGCGAGTATTTCCTTGCCGCCCTGGAGACCGATCCGACAAACGGGGACGTCCTGCAGATCGCGACCGGCCTCATACCCGACGACTACGCTCTGGCCGAGCGGCTCTATCGCGATGCTGCCGATCTCGCGCCACCAACGCAGAGTTCCAGGCCGAACACGCGAACCGGCTCTACTATCTCAAGCGGTACGGCGAAGCACTCGAGCGGATGGACAAGGCCCTCAGGCTGCAGCAGAAAAACGGCCGGTACCTGCGCGACAAGAGCCGTATCCTGCGGGCTTTGGAGCGCTACGATGATGCGCTGGTCGCGCTCGAAGCAGCGCTGGCTCTCGACCCGAACAATGCCGACCTCTGGGGAGACAAGGGGCTCCTCCTCGCCAACCTGAACCGCAAGGCCGAGGCGATCGAGGCTTATCAAGCAGCGATCCAGCACGCCGCACCCGATAACCTGAGCCTTCCGCTGTACCGCAAGATCGTACAGGCGCTCACCGACGAAATCAGAGCGGAAGAGGGAAAGTCCGCGGCGGCTACTGGCCGGAATTGGGTTCCCGCCTGGGGTTGAGAGAATCTGGCGGCTCTGCCGGCTCCTCCTTGAGGACGGCCTCGAGCTGTTCCGCAACCGAGCGGAGGGGAGCCGGCCGATAAGGCTGCCGCTCCGGCAGGTTGTCCGGGCTTTCGCGCCAGCGGAGCCGCGCCGCACTGCTCACCTCGTGGAGGGCCGAAGGCCCGGGCGCACGGTCGACGACCGGGAGCTTCTCGAGCAGGAGCCCGAACATCCCCGACCCCATTGCGGTCTTGGGGACGAGCACATCGCGGTGGTCGCCCTTGACCTTTCCGGCAGGAGAGTTGGGGGAGCGGTCGAAGGCAAGCCCGGCCCGCTCAGCACCTTCCCACACCCACTGCAGCGCGAGATCCGACAGGCCTCTCGTTTGCCCGCCACCACCCACACTGCTGTGTGCGCCGGGGAACCAGACCTGCTGATAGGGCGCGTCGGGACTCGTGGGATCGGCGCCACGCATCCGGTTCAAGGCGTCGAGGTTGTCCCAGAGCGTGGGTGAGAAGTCCTGCTTGCGTTCGTCCAGCGCGACGGCGTGGCGGGCGGACTGGACGAGTGCCGACAGGCTGACGTCGTGGAACTCGTGCATCCGGTTGAGCTCGTGCGAGAACACGAGGTAGCGCGGTATGCCCAGGGCGCCGACGGTGTCCCACACGCCGAGGTACCGCACATTGATCAGCGGCAGCGGCTGCGGCGATGGTCCGCGCGTCCACTCGCGCCACTTGCGCTCCTCCTCCGAGAGGCACCACTCCGGGCAGTAGTCCACGCGGAACGCCAGCATCCGCTCGCGGAATGCGTCGGTCGCTTCGCGCTGGCGATAGTTCTCGACTGCATTGTTGGCCTGGTCGGCGTGGTAGCGGGCAACGATGCCGGCGGTCGCAATCAGCCCGATCAGCGAGCGCGCGGTGTAGGCGCCTCGAGAGAAGCCGAACGCGTAGATTTCGTCGCCGGCTTCGTAGTTGAAGACCAGGAACCGATAGGCGTCGCTGAGGTTGCGCAGCAGACCCGCGCCGAACATGCCGCCGGCGAGCGCCTCGTCCGGATCGGTGCCGACGCCCTCGTCGTAGTAGATGACCTGCGTGACCCCTTCCGCGGAAGGCCGGATGCTCTCAGCCGTCAGGACCACATTGGTAGGGTTCGGCGCATCGAGACGGCTCCAGGTGCCATCGAAGCAGAAGACGAGGCGTTTCATCACTGTTGCTCGGAGCTTGGAGCTCTTCTCGGTTCAGGCTCGCAATGCGCCAGGCATCAGGATGATCCATAGCTTGTCGGCTTGGCAGGCGTGTTCCGCCGGAGTCGAAACCCCGGCGGAACGCATGGCGGTCAGTTGCCGAGGCCGGCCTTGACCGTCTCGACCTCTTCGGCGCTCATTTCGCCGACCGTCGTGACCTGGCCGTCCTGGATCTTCCAGAGGCGGAACGGGCCGGTGATGTCGCCGTACTGGTCGAAGCTGACCGGCCCGATGACGCCTTCGTACTTGATCGGCTTGCCTGCCTTGATCAGCTCGAGCGCCTTGGCGAACTCGTCCTTGCCGGCGTAGATCGGCTCGCCGTCGGCGGCGACGACCTGCGGGATCGCGGCCTTGATCGCGGCGGCATCGCCGCTGCCGGCCTTGGCGATGGCGAGCGCGACCACGGCGCCCGCGTCATAGGCCTGCACCGCGGCCGGAGCGTCGGCCTTGATGCCGCCGGAGGCGGCCTCGAAGTTCTCGTTGAAGTACTTGGTCGACTGCGTCTCGGTGGTGCCCGAGGACGTGCCGTAGGCGTCGTTCAGGTACTGCGCCCCGACGGCGGCGATGAAGTCCGACGAGTTCATGCCGTCGTTGAGGAGGAACTTGGCCGGCCCGCCGCCCGAGATCCAGGCGCGGGCGATGGTTGCGCCGTCGACCGGGTAGCTGACGAGGTAGAGCGCTTCGGGGTCGCCCGCCATCGCCGCGCTGGCTTCGGCCGAGTAGCTCGACTGCTTCTCGTTGTAGGGCGTGTCGGAGGTGATGGTGCCACCGAGCTTGGTGTAGGCGGCGCTGAACTCCTTGACCATGTTCACGCCGAAGTCGTTGTTGACGTGAATGATCGCGATCTTCTTGAGGCCCTGGTCGATCGCGTACTTGGCCGCCGCGGTGCCCTGCAGCGCGTCCGACGTGATCATCCGGAAGAAGACGCCGTTGGTCTTGCCTTCGCGGCCCAGGTCGGTGAGCGTCGGCGAGGACGCCGCGACCGAGACCTGCACGACGCCGGCCGGGCCGGTGACCGAGGTCAGGATCGGGATCGTCGTCGAGGAGATGACGCCGCCGATGATTGCCGGCACCTTCTTGATGTTGACGAGCTGGGTCGCCTGGTCGACGGCGACGTTGCCCTGGCTCTGGCTGTCGCGGGTGTCGAGCAGGACCTTGCAGCCCTCCCCGAAGCCGCCCGCGCCGTTGAGGTCGTTGACGGCCATCTCGACCGCCTTGGCGGCGGCGGTGCCGTAGGCGCCAGCCGGGCCGGTCAGCTCGAGCACGACCCCGACGGTGACATCGCAGTCGGCCGCGAACGCCGGCAGTGCCGTGCTCCCGAGTGCCGCGGCGAGCGCCGCGGTAAGAATAAGTCCCTTCATTGCAGTCCCCCTTGATGTGAGCGGCTCTTCTGGCCGCGCTTCGTTGTCGTGAGCGTTGCCCCGGTCAGGCCGCGCCCTTGTTGAGATTATACTTCATGATCGAGCCATGCCGGCTCGTCCTGTCGCGCTCGAGCGAATAGACGTCGCCCTCGAGCGGCCGCGCGTCCGCCAGCACCGCCTGGATGCCGGCGAGGTCGTCGTCGTCAAGCCGCACCCGGCCGATCGCAAGGTTCGCTTCGAGGTGGTCGCGGGTCCGCGCGCCGACGATCACCGCGGCAACGCCGGGTCGCGCCAGGACGGCGGCGCTCGCAACGGTGGCGATGTCGACCCCGTGCTTGTCGGCGATGCCGCGCAACGTCCTCAGCAGCCCCTGGAAGAGGTCCCAGCCGCCGAGATCCTCGATGATGAGGCGGTACTTGATCAGCGAGCGGTTCTCGAGGCTGTCGGTCGGCTCCGGCTGGCCTAGCCAGCGGTCGCCGAGGAAGCCGCCCGCCACCGTGCCGTAGCAGAGGAGTGCGACGGTGTGCTCGGCCGCCGCGGCGACCATGCGCTTGGCCGGCCGCGTATCGAGCAGCGAGTACTGGAGCTGCATCGAGGTCAGCGGGATGCCGTCGTTCACGAAGGCCAGCATGCGGTCGGTGTCGAAATTGGTGGCGCTGACCTTGTCGATCTTGCCTTCCTGCCGCAGCTCGTCGAGCCAGTGCATGGTGTCGAGCCAGCGCGGCGCAGCGTAGTCCCACCAATGGAACTGAACGAGGTCGAGCCGCTCCATGCCGAGCCGGCGCAGCGACTGGTCGATGACGCCCTCGACGTAGCCCTTGGTGATCGTGGGGAGCACTTCGAGATCGGGCACGAACTTGGTGTGCACCTTGATCCGCTTGAGCGCCTCGGCGCCGCGCAGCTCGCGGTAGCGCAGGCGGAAGCGCCCGATCAGCTCCTCCACCCCGGTATAGATGTCGGCGCAATCGAATGTCGTGATCCCCGCATCGGCGAAGGCGATCATGTCGCCGACCGGAT
>JAEZBF010000111.1 GCA_023427545.1 Pseudomonadota bacterium | reverse complement strand
AGCCGGTGCCCAATGTAAAACACGAAACTCTGACGCGCGACGCCTTTCTGGGTGGCCGGCTGGTCCTCTCGCAGCCGGCGAAGGGCTTCCGCGCGGGCGTGGATTCGGTGCTGCTGGGCGCGGCGGTTGCCCGGCCGAGCCGAACCATCCTCGACCTCGGCGCAGGCGTGGGCACCGCCGCGCTGGTCGCCCTCGCGACGGAAGTCTTCCGTACGGCGGTGCTGGTCGATATCGAGCCCCACGTCCTTGCATTGGCGCACATGAACGCGGCCGACAACGGTTTCGGCGCGATGGTCCGGACGCATCTCCTCGATGCTGCTTCAACCGAGACGCTGCCCGGCGATCACTTCACGTCCGTGATCGCCAATCCGCCGTACTTCGCGGCCGGGCAGGGGACTGCCGCCACGTCACGGGGCAACACGGCGCGGCAGATGCAACTGAGCGATCTCCAGCGCTGGGTCGCCTTCGCCGCCGGCGCCGCTGCCCCCGGCAGCGAGGTCGTCTTCATCCACCGCGCCGAAATGCTTGCAGAGCTGCTCGCGGCTTTCGCCCCGCGCCTGGGCGCCATCACCGTGCTGCCGCTGACGCCGCGCCCGGGCACACCTGCGGCCCGCATTCTCGTGCGCGGCATCAAGGGCTCGCGCGGCCCGCTCACGCTTCTGGCGTCCCGCTCGCTGCACGCCGCCGAGGGGAACGGCTACGCGCCGGAGTTCGACGCGATCCTGCGCGGCACCGGCCGCCTCGACTGGTAATTGCAACCGGCCCGTCCTACATCTCGGCCATGCAAACGGGGACACCGCGCATGGCGCAACGATCGCCGCGGCCGCTTGGCTGGCTGAGACGCCTGCTCGGGCGCGACGGCACAGTTATTCCCGTCGTGCGCCTGCAGGGCACCATTGCCGCCGATCCGCGCCCCGGCCGGCTCAACATCGCCACGGTCGCTCCGCTGCTTCGCCGCGCCTTCGCTCACAAGGCGGCGCCGGTGATTGCGGTCATCGTCAATTCGCCTGGCGGCTCGCCGGTACAGTCGCGGCTGATCGCCAAGCGCATTCGCGACCATGCGGACGAGTCGGGACAGAAGGTCATCGTCTTCGTCGAGGACGCGGCAGCCTCGGGCGGCTATTTCATCGCCACGGCCGGTGACGAGATCATCGCCGACCCATCCTCCATCGTCGGCTCGATCGGCGTCATCTTCTCCGGCTTCGGCTTCGTCGAGGCCATCCGCAAGCTCGGCATCGAACGCCGAGTTCACACCGCCGGGCGCAACAAGTCGACGCTCGACCCCTTCCTGCCCGAGAAGGAAACCGACATCGAGCGCATCAAGACGCTCGAGCTCGATGTGCATCGCACCTTCATCGACTGGGTAAAGGCGCGCCGCTCGGGCCGGCTGAACGCCTCCGACGACGACCTCTTCACCGGCGAGTTCTGGAGCGGCACGCGAGGTGTCGAGCTGGGTCTGGTCGACGGCATCGGCGATCTCCGCAGCGTTTTGCGTGAACGCTATGGCGAGGACGTGCGCCTCAAGGTGATCGAACCCAAGCGCCCGCTCTTCAGCCTGCCGCGGCTGGGGCTGTCCTCCGGCGCGAGCGGGGGCGTGGTGGGCGACCTGGTTTCGGCTCTCGAAGACCGCTCGCTCTGGTCGCGGCTGGGGCTCTGAGATGTTCTGGCGGATACTGATCTTCGCAGTTATCGCGATCGCAATCCTTTGGTCCGTGCGAAAGATATGGCGCGACTGGACGCGGAATTTCCGCGAGGTCGACGACGAGCGCCGCAAGCGTGACCTGCGGGAGCGCAAACGGCCCGACGTCATCACGCTCAAGCGAAACCAGGACGGCGTGTTCCGCCCGCCCGGCGACGACGACGACCGCGCTGCCTGAACCGGCGCCTGGCGGCCCGTCGAACTTTATTGCCAGCAGCGCCGTTGTGGGAGGAACGCTTCCGTTTTCGGGCACCCACATGAAATCCCGGCGCTACCACGTCCTGCTCAACGTCAATTCCGGCACCGCGCTCAGTTTAGGGCTCACCCCGCAGCTACTCGAGGAGCGCTTCGCCGCCGAAGGACACACCGCAACCGTGGACAATGATTGCGAGTCACCGCTTTCGGCCCGCATCCAGCGCGCGGTCGAAAGCGGCGCCGACGTCATCGTCTCGGCCGGCGGCGACGGCACCGCGACCGCGGTTGCTGCGGCGATCGTCGGCACCGCGCAGGCCATGGCGATCCTGCCGCTCGGCACTGCCAACCTGCTGGCCCGCGACCTCAAGGTCCCACTCGATCTCGAGGAGGCCGTGACGGCGCTGGCGCGCATGGAACCGCGCCAGATCGATGTCGGCGAGGTCAACGGCCGCATCTTCCTCCATAAGGTGGTGATCGGCCTCATCCCCTCGATCGCAGCGGCCCGCGAGCAGATTCGCGGGCGTACCGATCTGCAGGCAAAGCTGGGGTTCTTGAACTACTTCATGCGCCGGCTCTCGCGTGCGCGTCGCATGGCCGTCGAGATCGATCCGCGCAATGGCGAGCGGCGGGTCGAGCGCGTGCAGTCGATTGCGGTTGCCAACAACGGCTACGATGAGGGGATGGGCAAGATCTTTGCCCGCGAGAACCTGAACCGCGGCAGCCTGACGCTTTATGTCCTACGACATTTGACGGTCGGTGACGTCTTGCGGCTTGGAATGGAGATGATCCTGGGCAACTGGCGCCAGGACGAGGCGCTCGAGATCGAGGACGTCAGCGGGGTCACCATCCGCACCCACAAGCAGACGCTCAAGGCGATGATCGACGGCGAAGTCGAGACCCTGTCGGTGCCGCTGCAGTTCCGCATCCGGCCCGGCGCCCTTACCGTGCTTGCCCCACCCGAACCGGAGCCGATCGGCGAGCCCGAATCCCCGCTGGCCGCTATCGAGGCATAGAGTAGAGTGCGGATCGTCCATATCTCCGACCTCCACTTCGGGCATCATGACGAGCTGCTGGCGGACGGGCTCACCGCCGAAATCGCCGCGCAGAACCCGGACCTGGTGATCGCTTCGGGCGATTTCACCCAGGTCGGCAGCGCCGAGGAGTTCGCGCAGGCGCGCGAGTTCCTCGATACGCTGGAGGCGCCGGTCTTTGCCGTCCCGGGCAACCACGACGTACCCGCGACCAATCTCTTCAAGCGCTTCATCGTGCCCTATGCGGACTATCGGCGCTTTATCGCCTCAGACCTCGAGCCGTTCGTCGAACTCGACGGCGTGGCGATCGCCGGCATACGCACCTCGCGGCGCATGCGCCTCGGCCTCAACTGGGCGCACGGTTCGATCAGCAAGGGCCAGCTGGAGCGCCTCGGCGCCCGCTTCGAGGAGGCCTCACCGGAGTCGGTGCGCGTTGTCGTGGCGCACCATCCACTGGTGCAGCCCGAGGGGCCGGTCGAAAAGCCGATGCGGCTCGTCGACCGCGCCGACCTGGCGCTCGAGACCTTCGCCCGGCTCGGCGTGCGCCTCGTCCTCTCGGGGCACTTCCATCTCTCCTACGTCCGCCGGCACGAGCACCCCGGCGCGATCGCCGAAGGCGAACCGATCGGTCCGCGCAAGGCCGCCGGCACGCCCGTGATCGTCGCGCAGGCATCCTCGACCATTTCGACGCGGCTGCGCGGCGAACCCAATGCCTATAACCTGATCGACATTGCCGATGGCGAGATCAAGATCGGCGTGCGCGAGTGGCGCGAAGGCGCGAACGGCTGGACCACAAGGGAAATCGAGAAAGCCAAGGCGAGCCAACCTGCAGAAGTGG
>JAEZBF010000075.1 GCA_023427545.1 Pseudomonadota bacterium | reverse complement strand
GGTCGGCACTGGGATGGTGGTGGAGTTTCCGGCGCAGAGCGCTGGGGTGATGACCGCGAAAAAGTAGGACGCGGTTTCCGCCGGGCCCTTGGCTAGTCGGCGGCGACGGAGAGGCCCTGGACCTGGGCGCGCCACTCGTCCTCGAGGATGGCGTAGATGTACTCTTCGTCCCAACGGGCCTTGACCATGTGGTGGCCCCGGAAGTGGGCCTCGCGGCGCATGCCGAGGCGCTCCATGACGCGAGCGGAGGCCAGGTTGCGGGCATCGCAGCGGGCGAAGACGCGGTGCATGCCGGCGCCATCGAAGGCGAGCGCGACCATCGCCCGCGCTGCCTCGGTGGCATAGCCCTGCCCCTTCACGTCGGGGTGGAAAATGTAGCCGATCTCGGCCTGCCGCGAGGCGACGCTGCGCAGGATCAGCGAGACCTCGCCGACCATGTCGGACTCGCCGCGCCGCTCCACCGCAAGGACGATGCGGTCGCCCTCCTCGTCGAAGCTGAGCTGGCCGATGCGCGCCTGGATTGTCTCGGCGCAGGTCTGCCGGCTCATCGGCTCGTCGAAGAGGTAGCGGCAGACATCGTCGCGGCTGCGGTAGGAGAAAACCGCGTCCACATCCCCGCGGGTGAAAGGCCGCAGGTGCAGCCGTTCGGTCTCGATGGGGTACCGCGGAACGAACGCCATTGGCGGCTCCTAGTGAACTTGCGGGGATAGGGTTTATCGCAGGGAAGATCAAGCCGAGCGCTTGTCCGGAAGGGGAAGGCCGTGCGAGCCTTGGATGATGTCCCACCCTGCCCGTCCCCGCCTCGAAATTTCGGCACGTTGTGCCTGCGGCGCCGTCACCGTTGCCGTGAACGGTCCGGTGCTTTCGATGCTGATGTGCTCGTGCGAGGACTGCCAGAAGGCGACGGGCACCGGCCACTCCAGCATTGCGATGGTGCGGCAGGCCGATTTCTCGATCGAGGGGGAGACCCGCGCCTTTGCGCGACCGGCGGATTCCGGGGCGACGTTCACGCGCTATTTCTGCCCGCAATGCGGCACGCACCTTTACGGGCGATCGAGCCGCTGGGCGGACGGCATCCTGCTGCCCATCGGGCTCTTCGGCAGCGACACCGAGTGGTTCGTGCCCAACCAGCTGATCTTCGCCCGCTCATTGCGCGGCTGGGACGTGGTGCCGCCGGACCTGCCGCAGCACGAGACTTACCGCCAAAGGGAAGTCACCTGATGTCGATCGCGTCCGATGAGCTGGCCGAGCGGATACGCGGGATGATCGGGCACAAGCCGGGAGTCAGCGAAAAGAAGATGTTCGGCGGCGTCTGCTTCATGCTCCACGGCAACATGGTGGGCGGCGCGATGAAAAGCGGTGCGCTGCTGATCCGGGTCGGGCCCGACAACTATAACGAGGCGCTGAACCGCCCGGGCGCCGCGCCGATGCTGATGGGCGAGCGCGAGATGAAGGGCTTTCTCGAAGTCACCGACGACGGCATCGACAGCGACGAGGCGCTGAGGGATTGGCTCGAGTACGCCGAGCGGTTCGTCAGGACGCTGCCGCCGAAGTAGCCGTCCGTCCCCTGTCGGTGACGCCACGCCGCGCGCGAAAGGCTTCGACGCCGGCAAGGAAGATGTCCCAGCCGAGCTCGAACGTCCTGTCGAACTCGGAAGGCCGGAAAAGACGACCCGCGCGGCTCACGTGCGGAAAATCACGTGCCATGACGTCGTCCGCGAGCGGCGCCACCGTGCTCGGGCCACGGGCGTAGCCCGCGGTTTCATCCAGCGCGGCGCCCATGAGGAAGTAGCTCGTCGCGCGGAACAGGCGAATGTAATCGTCGTGCGGCAGCCCGCTCTCCGCAAAGAGCCCGAGCACCGATTCCAGCCAGGCGAGCGCCCGTGGCGTGTTCATCCGGTGCGTGCCGACGAATACGAACAGGTTGGGCCGCATGGTGACGACGCGGCGGACGTCTCGGCCGAGCACGCGCAGCCGCTCGATCCAGGGCAGCGTGGGATCGGGCAATTCGCTCATTTCTGCGACGACGTGGTCGATCAGACCATCCATCAGGTGCCCCTTGCTGGGGAAGTAGTGGTAGATGCTCATCGGTTCGCAGCCGAGCGCCGCCGCCAGCTTGCGGATCGAGAACCCCTGCAGCCCTTCGCGCTCGATCAGCTCCAGCGCTGCCAGTTCGATGCGGTCGCGCGAGAGTGGCTCGCGGCCAGGCTTCTCTACTACCCGTGGCATCACACCTCCTTGAGCCGTACGGTGTAAGGCTTGACACCTTACGCCGCAAGGATACTCTCGCTGCATTGCCTTACAGCGTAAGGCGCTAGCATGCAATGGGAGAGAGGTCCATGTATAACTTCAGGAAATCGCCGCTCCGGTCGCGGTGGCCGGCCTATTGGCCGGCGCCATCGTTGGCGCCCTGCCCGCCGCGGCACAGGATGCCAACACTGCAGCAGAGCAGACATACAAGGAAATCGAGTCGACGTTCGGCAGCGTCCCGAGCTTCGTGAAGGCCTTCCCGAAGGCCGGGATCGCAGGCGCGTGGGCGGAGCTGCGCGACCTGGAGATGAGCGACAAGACGGCGCTGAGCCCGAAGGTGAAGGCGCTCATCAGCCTAGCGGTGGCGGCGCAGATCCCGTGCCAGTACTGCGTCTGGGCCGATACCAGGAGCGCGCGCGAGTTCGGCGCCAGCGACGAGGAGATCGCCGAGGCCGTCGGCATGGCCGCGCTGACACGGCACTGGAGCACCGTGTTCAACGGCCTCCAGATCGACTTCGAGCAGTTCAAGAAGGAGCTGGGCGGCCCCTGAGGACGAGCGCCATCTGCCGGGGCGGGCGGCCAACGGCGCTGCCGCCGCGCGGCTGAGTCGGCGGGCCGCGGGACGAGCTTTCCGCGGCGCGCTTTCATGCTATAGGGCCAGCCAGTCCGCCACCCAGTTTCCGGAGCCCTTCAGCATGCCCAAGATCAAGGTCGAGAACCCCGTCGTCGAGCTCGATGGGGACGAGATGACGCGCATCATCTGGCAGGCCATCAAGGACAAGCTGATCCACCCCTACCTCGATATCGACCTCAAGTACTACGACCTCAGCGTCGAAAACCGCGACCGGACCGAGGACAAGGTCACCGTCGAGGCGGCGAACGCGATCAAGGAGTACGGCGTCGGCGTCAAGTGCGCGACGATCACCCCGGACGAGGCCCGCGTCGAGGAGTTCAAGCTCAAGAAGATGTGGAAGTCGCCCAACGGGACGATCCGCAACATCCTGGGCGGCGTGATCTTCCGCGAGCCGATCATCTGCAAGAACGTGCCGCGGCTGGTGCCCGGCTGGACGCAGCCGATCATCGTCGGGCGCCATGCCTTCGGCGACCAGTATCGCGCGACCGACTTCAAGATGCCCGGCAAGGGCACTCTGACCATCCGCTTCACCGGCGAGGACGGACAGGTCATCGAGCACGAGGTGTTCCAATCGCCGGGCGCCGGCGTGGCGCTCGCGATGTACAACCTCGACGAGTCGATCCGCGACTTCGCTTACGCCAGCTTCAATTACGCGCTGGCGCGCAACGTGCCCTGCTACCTCTCGACCAAGAACACGATCCTCAAGGCCTATGACGGGCGCTTCAAGGACATCTTCCAGGAGATCTACGACGCCGAGTTCAAGGCCGAGTTCGAAAAACGCAAGCTCTGGTACGAGCACCGCCTGATCGACGACATGGTGGCCTCGGCGCTCAAGTGGAGCGGTGGCTACGTCTGGGCCTGCAAGAACTACGACGGCGACGTGCAGTCCGACATCGTCGCACAGGGCTTCGGCTCGCTCGGGCTGATGACCTCGGTGCTGACGACGCCGGACGGCAAGATCGTCGAGGCCGAGGCGGCGCACGGCACCGTCACGCGCCACTACCGTCAGCACCAGCAGGGCAAGGAGACGTCGACCAACTCGATCGCCTCGATCTTTGCCTGGACACGGGGTCTTGCGCACCGTGGCAAGCTCGACGGCAACCAGGCGCTGATCGACTTCTCACTGGCGCTCGAGCGGGTGTGCGTCGAGACCGTGGAGAGCGGGAAGATGACCAAGGACCTGAGCCTGCTCGTCGGGCCGGACCAGCCGTGGCTCTCGACCCAGGGCTTCCTGGATGCCGTCGACGCCAACCTGCAGAAGGCGATGGCCTGACATACAGCGCTGGGTGGTGGCCGCGAGGCCACCACTCGGGCGGCGTTGAGCTGCGCCGAAGCAGCGCTTTGCTCAAGACTTGACGTACCGCCAAATAGCAGAAGGCCCCGCTTTGGCGGGGCCTTCCTTTTAGATCACCAACCGGGCTGGTGCCCGGCGGGAAATCTTAGAAGTGCCAGTTCAGGCCGGCCTTGCCGACGATCGGGCTCACGCCGTTACCGGCGATGTTCCAATCGTACTCGACCGAGGCCGCGAGGCTCAGGCCATCGGAGACGCCGAACTCGGCGCCGATACCGACCGGCACGTAGGTGCCGTTGGCGCTGTTCCAGCCGAGACCGGCCAGACCGAAGATGGCGGCGTTGTCGGAAGCCATCACACCGAGCTTGCCGTGGGCCTGGATGTCCCAAGCACCAGCGATTTCCCATGCGGCGTCACCCTCGACACCGAACAGCAGACCGCCCGAGGAGAAGTTGGCACCGATGTCGACGCCCAGGCCAACGGTCGCCGGACCGGTCGAGCCGAGAACGAAGAGACCAACATAGGGGCCATCAAGACCAACGGCGGCGGCCAACGGTGCTGGCGTATCCACCATCACGATCGGGTCGGCCGCCTTGGTGGCGGTAGAAAGGGCCGCGGCAGCCACCGTGGCAAGCAGAACGATCTTGAGAGAGCGCATTTTCGAATCCTTTGGACAGAACCAGTCGAGGGGTAACTAAGGCCAACTAAACGGTGCTGGCAAGCAGAGGTGCCACGAAATCGCTGCTCCAACGGGCCCCTTCCGCCGCATTGCCCGCATGATGTTGCATCGACGCCACAACATCTTAACGGCGGTTAGCAGAGGTTAAAGAAACCCAGCACCGTCGGGCTTTCAGCCTGCTCGGCGAGGCACGTCACTCAGAAGTGGAAGTTCGCCCCGAGGGTGACCTGGTCCTTGGAATTCGCGCCGGTGAGCGGGAAGCCGTGCAGGTATTGCGCGCGCACGGAGAGGTTGTCGGAGACGGCGAGTTCGAGTCCCGCGCCGGCCAGGAGGTCGTCCTCGACAGGGGCGCCGAGATCGAACCCGTATCCGGCGGTGGCGTAGGCGGCGACGTTGTCGCTCACCAGCACGCCGGCGCGGCCTACCGCCTCGATGTAGCTGGTCGCCCCTGCCCCGCCCGTGAGGCCCTGCACGGCGACTTCGCCGCCGACCAGGAAGAAGTCGAAGGCGACGTTGCCGCCGAGAGCCAGGCCGACGCCGTACTGCACGCCGCCGACGGGGCTGCTCTGCGCAACGCCGTAGACGCCGGCGTAAAACCCGGTCCAGTCGAAGCTGGAGTCCCCCTCCGCGACGGGCAGCGTGGCGGCGGTGCTCGTCGGCAAGGAGATCGCGTCTGCTGCCAGGGCATGCAGAGGACTCAGCGCGAGCGCTGCGAAGGGAATCGCAATGAGGATTCGCATGTCCGGCTCCCTTGTCGTCCGCATCAGAACGTCAGGCTGCGAGCAGATGTTCCGGCGCGGGGCGATTGCACCACAACGCCAAAACCCGCTCGCGGCCAAGGATTGCAACGGCGTATGGTTGAAAATGGGCGGCCTGGAGCCGGCAAATCGCCGAACGTGAGGCTAGAGGGGCAGCGATGCCGGGAAAGTGGCGCGAGTGACGGGGCTCGAACCCGCGACCTTCGGCGTGACAGGCCGACGCTCTAACCAACTGAGCTACACCCGCAGCAGCGAGGCTTGCCCCGCGCAACGTGGCGTCCGTGTACCGGCGCGGTCGGGGCAAGTCAAGCGCCGGACCTGCCCCCAAATCGCATTCGCGGTTCATGCTGGCGTGGCCGTGTCGGCCGGCCGGATATTGTGGTTGTGGCGGAACAGGTTTTGAGGATCCCACTTGCGCTTGAGCTGGCGCAGCCGGGCCATCTTCTCATCGCCGAACGAGGCGTCGATCCTCTCCTGCCCTTCGTCGCCGATGTAGTTGAGATAGACCCTTCCGGTCGCCCACGGCTTGAGGATCGCGGCCGTCTGCTTCACCCGCTCGATGTTGTGCGCGTTGTCCGCCGGATTGCGCCAGCCGCAGATGTAGTGGACGTTCCACGGCGCAGTGCGCATGCCGAAGGCCGTCGCGTCCTCAGGTACCCGCGAGGGCGCGCCGCCGCCCTTGACGAGGATGATCGCCGACTCGGGTGAGATCGGGTTCATGGCCACTGGCGCGTAGCCTTCGATCGCCGCGTCCGGAAGCTCGCGCAGGAAATCGGCGGTCCAGTAGTTCTGCGTACCCGGCCAGTTGCCGCCCTGCGTCTGCAGCACGGGATAAGGCACCGGCTGCACGAGGTCGCCGACCGGCGGGATAGCGGCCTTGAGCGGGGCGATCACCCGCTGCCCCGCTTCCGGCTCCCCGGCATAGATCAACTGGACGAGGACGATCGGCTTGCCCCGCGCGGGCTGGGGCACGAACGGCGCGTCCGGAGCGGTGGTGAAGACGACTGCGCCGCTGAGCTCGTCGGGCGCGGTGTCCATGAAGTCGCGGAATGCCTTGATGACGCTCGCGGCCATCTGCGGCGGATAGAGCAGCACGCCGCCGAGGATTGGGTTCGGTAGCTGATGGAGCCGGAAGTGGAAGGCCGTGACGATGCCGAAGTTGCCGCCGCCACCACGGAGGCCCCAGAACAGGTCGGGGTTCTCGGTTTCCGAGGCGACGACCTGGCGGCCATCCGCAGTCACCACCTCGGCCTTGATAAGGTTGTCGCAGGCGAAGCCGAACTTGCGCTCGAGCCAGCCCGAACCGCTCCCGAGCGCGAGGCCGGCGATCCCCGTGGTAGGGTTCCGGCCGCCGGTCATCGCGAGGCCATGCTTGGCGGTTGCGGCGTCGAACTCGCCCCAGTTGAGGCCGGCCTCGAACCTGCCGGTGCGGGTGGCGGGATCGATTTCGATCCCCTTCATGCCCCTCAAGTCGATCATCAGCCCGGCCTCGCAAACCGCTGCGCCGGTGACCGAATGGCCGCCGCCGTGGACTGAGAAGGTGAGCCCGCGCTCGCGCGCGAAATTGACCGCGTGCACGACGTCGTCGGCGCTGTGGCACCGCGCGATCACCGCCGGGCGGCGATCGACCATGCCGTTGTAGACCTTTCGATGTGTGTCGTAGTCGGGATGGTCGGGATAGAACAGGCTGCCGGCAAAGCCGGGCAAGTCAAACCGTTGAGTGGTCTCGAGTGCCGCCATGGTGCCCCCCTCTGGTCAGGTGAGCATTTTATCCCTGTGGGAAGGCGATTCCAGTAAGCAGCCCTGCCTAATCCTGGCTGGGATGGTGGTGGGCGGTGACGGTCTCGAACCGCCGACCCTCTCGGTGTAAACGAGATGCTCTACCACTGAGCTAACCGCCCGCGTCCGCGGCCGGTGACAGGCCACCTCGCGACCGAGCTTACCTAAGCGGTGGGCCCTGCGCCGTCAACCAAGGCCAGCCGGTGTGCGAGCGCCGCCGCAAAACAAAAGGCCCCGCAATGCGGGGCCTTGAGCAAGGCGCTGGTGGCGCGCTTAGGTGTTCAGCATGTCCTTCAGGCCCTTGCCGGGCTTGAACTTGGCCTGCTTGGAGGCCGGGATCTGGATCGCCGCGCCGGTCGCCGGGTTGCGGCCCGTGCTGGCCTTGCGCTCGTTGACCGCAAACGTGCCGAAGCCGACCAGCCGAACCTCGTCGCCGCTCTTCAGCGACTCCGTGACGGCATCGAATACGGCGTCGACCGCAGCGGCGGCCTGAGCCTTGGTGATGTCCGCCCTATCGGCGACGACGCCGACCAGATCGTTCTTGTTCATAGCGTTCCCTCATCTTGAATGCCGTCTCGACGGCGAAGCTTCGCGTGGCATCCATTTTCTGATTCCAAGCGCAAGGCAAGGAATTCGGGGCTTTCAGCCCATCTCGACGCCGCAATGCTGTTAATGAAACCTCAAGCAGGGCCGGTCAACCCAAATCACCCCTAGGTTCCGGACCGACGGCGCTGCGAAGGCGGTTTTCCACCGCCAGCGCGGGTGAATCGCGGGGTTGGGCTCACGCCGGGGCGGCGGTCCGCCGCATTCCGAGCATGAGCGGCAGGGCGCAGAGGTAGATGGCGCCGCCGATCAGCCAGATCGCGCCGGGCCAGCTCGGCTTCACCGCGAAGTAGACGAAGGCAAAGAACAGCGGCCCGAACACTGCGGATAGGCTGACGAGGCTCGAGAGCACGCCCTGCAGCTTGCCCTGGTTGTCGCCATCTACCTGACGCGTGGTGAGCGATTGCAGCGCGGGCATGCCGATGCCGCCAAGGGCAAAGAACGGCGCCATGGCAAAGAGCACCCAGCCCTGCGCAGCAACGCCGATCGCGACCAGCGCGAAGAGCTCGCAGGCCATGCCGACGACCAGCGCCCAGCGCTCGCCCAGGCGCTGGACCGCGGGTCCCGTCAGGAACGCCTGTGCGCCGGCGTGGAAGAGCCCGAACGTGCCGAGCGAGAGGCCGATCATCAGGGCCGACCAGCCGTAGGCGTCCTCGCCGTAGAGGGCCCAGACCGTGCCGTACATCGAGCCTACGAAGTTCATGATCACGAAGATGGCGATCAACGGTAGGAGCGGTGTGAAGGTCAGAGCCCAGCCAAGCGGGCGGAAGGGGTTGAGGTTGGCGAGATCGAAGCGCGCCGCGGCATCGCCCTTCCGGGATTCCGGCAGGACGAATAGCGCGAGCGAAAAGTTCACCGCGTTGAGCAGCGCCGCGGCAAGGAAAGGCGCTCGGACCCACCAGTCTCCGAGGATGCCGCCGAGCACCGGCCCGATGATGAAGCCGATCCCGAACATGGCATGGAAGTAGCCAAAGCGCTTGGCGCGCTCGTCTTCGGCCGAGATGTCGGTGATGTAGGCGGTCGCCACCGCCATGTTGGCGCTGGTGATGCCTGCGATGGCGCGGCCGAGGACGAGCATCCAGAGATCGGGCGCAAAGGCCATGATGAGGTAGTCGATCGCCGCCCCGGCGAGAGAAATCAGCAGGATCGGACGGCGGCCGTAGCGGTCGCTGAGCACACCGAGCACCGGCGAGAACAGGAACTGCATCGCCGAATAGAGCGCGAGCATCAGCCCGAACAGAGTCGCCACGTCGGCCGCATGGGTAACGTCGCGCAGCAGGGTCGGCAGGATCGGGAAGATCAGGCCAATGCCGACGGCGTCGAGCATGACTGCCGCAAGGATAACGATCAGCGCACGATTCATATGGTTTTCCCCTGCCCGCGCGGAGGCGCGAACCTAACGATCCAGTCAGTGGAAGGCTAGAGCGTGGCCAGCCAGCCTGCGTAGGCGCTCCGGTGGTCATCCTCGGAGCCGGCCATGCCATGTTTTGTCAGCACGCCGAGGCGCGGCGGGATGTAGCTGCGGATGCGTCTGCGGGGCGCCTCGTGCCAGCCGAGGTTGAAGGCGGCAAAGCGGGGGAAGAACTCCATTTCCGAGTACGGCAGGTGGTCGTGCACCCACCAGGCGAGCGCCTCCCACTCGCCGGTCGCCTCGTAGAACGGGGTGAAGGCGTGAACGATGATGCACGCGGTGGCGCCCATCCGGCCCTCGCGGTCGCGACGATCCCAGATGTGGCCGGCGAAGTTGGATTCGTTACTGCCGCAGTTGTAGCCGCGCTCGTTGCCGAGACGGTTCACCTCGACCGAGCGAAAGGATGAGCGGATCGATAGCCGGCCGAACCGGCCCATCAACGGCTCGAGCAACACTGCGCAGAGCTGCCGCCCGGCGGCAATCGCAAGCTCGGGATCGTCCGGCACATTGGAAATGCCGTGGAGGTTGGCGATTTCCGAATAGAGGAAGTCGCGCATGAAGAAATTCGGCGACAGCCGCACGCGGCCGAGCTCTTCGAGTGCTTTGACGCTGGTTGGCTTGCGCATGGCGGTCCGTATGTCCTGAGGCGCGGGAGTGAAGACTCCAGCATTCCGCACGTCCATCCGAAAACGAAAACGGCGCCCGGG
>JAEZBF010000009.1 GCA_023427545.1 Pseudomonadota bacterium | reverse complement strand
CCGTTCACTTTTTTCGCAAACGGCGCTCCCTTCGCCCACTCCCCCTTCGCCCGTCAGGAGAGCTGGATGCCAGACGGACCGGGGTTCGTCACCCTCTCGGTCATTGATGCCGAAGGCCGCTCCGACCGGGTGAAGGTCTTCCTCGAATAGCCTCGGGCCCCGGTCCGAAGTCGGAACCCGAACCTACAGCCGCCCCTCGAGATACCGCTGCAGTGTGGCCCGCGTCCCCTCCGCCCACAGCGTTCTGAGCGCCGTCGAGAACGCCGATACGTACGACGGCTCCGTCGCCAGCGCACCGAAGATGTCGGTCATCTGGAGCCACGCCTTCGGCTCGCTCCGCGCCAGCCGCGCCTGCGCAGTCAGCCGATCCCAGTTCGGATCGTTGGGCGGAATGATCTTGCCGCTGTCGCTCTCGCCATAGCAGTAGCGGGCCCACAGAGCCGAGACCAGCGCGAGCCCGGTGACGCTCTGGCCGGCCTTCACCCGGTCAACTGCGGACGGCAGGATGAACTTGGGCTGGCGGTTCGACCCGTCGAGGCAGAGCCGCTGGATCGTGTCGCCGATCGCCGGGTTGGAGAACCGCCGCTCGATCAGCTCGTAGTAGGCCTGAAGGTCGGTGTCGGGCACCGGCGGCACCACCGGAATGATCTCTTCGCGCTCAAGCTTGCCGAGAAAGGCGCGGATCTGCGGATCGGCCATGGCCTCATGTACGAAGTGGATGTCCAGCAGCCCGCCCGGGTAGGCGATCGCCGCATGCCCGCCATTGAGGATGCGTATCTTCATGAGCTCGAAGGGCGCGACGTCCGGCACGAACTGCACACCGACCTCTTCGAGCGCCGGCCGTCCCGCGGGAAACTTGTCCTCCAGCACCCACTGCCGGAATTCCTCGCAGAACACCGGCCAGCGGTCGATCACGCCGAAGCGGTCCACAAGTGTCTCGCGCTGCTTGTCGGTCGTAGCCGGCGTGATGCGGTCGACCATGCTGTTGGGGAACGCAACGTTGTCCTCCACCCAACGCGCCAGCTCCGGGTAGATCAGTCGCGCCAGTCCCACGAGCGCGTTCTGCGTCACGTGTCCATTGCCGGGGATGTTGTCGCAGCTCATCACCGTGAACGGGGCAATGCCGATATCGCGCCGCCGCTTGAGGCCCGCAAGAATGAGCCCGAAGACCGTGCGTGGCGTCGTGAAGTGCTCGGCATCGTACTTGATGTCGGGGTGGTGTGGGTCGAACGCCTGGGTCGCCGGATCGATGTAGTAGCCGCCCTCGGTGATGGTCAGAGAGACGATCCGGATTGCCGGGTCGGCCAACCGGTTGATGATTGCTGCCGCATTGCCCGGCGGCAGGAAGTCGACCATCGCCGCCGTGACGCGCGCGGTGCTGGTATCCGCCTCCTGCTCGACGACCGTGGTCAGCCAGTCCTGCGCCATGAGCTTGTCGCGCATCTCGGCGTCCGCCAGCCGGACGCCGGCGCCCACGATTGCCCAGGCTTGGTCCCGCCCGCGCGCGAACAGGTCGTCGAGATAGACCGCCTGGTGCGCGCGGTGGAAGTTGCCGACGCCGAAATGGAGGATCCCCGCGGTTAGGTCGGTTGGGTCATAGCCAGGCACTGCGACGGCGCTGCCGAGTGTGGTCAAACTTGTCCGGGCTAGTTCAGTCGCCATCGCTCGCACTCCTCCTCGACGCTGCCACGATGTAGCCGATGCGGTTGCAAACCGAAACAGCGAGCAAAGGCGAAGACGGTGGGTTACCGCGGCCCGAACCAGGTCTTCAGCGCTTCGACCAGCCCCACGTCGCTGCCCTGACCCACCCAGGCAACGTACCCATCCGGGCGCACCAGGACGGCGGTGGGTGCCGGTACGACACCGATCACCGGCAGCCCCCAGTCGCCCTCATATCGCGCATTCACCGTTGGGACCCGGTCGTTCCATCCGCCGGCCTCTATCCCGTCGACACCGAAGTTGAGGAGCACCGGCTTCACCCCATGCAGCAGGGTGAACACCCGCAACTGCCCGGTATCCGTCGCCACCTCGAGGTCCGGCATGCGGCGGCCGAGCAGCGGATGGCCGTCGCCGAGATCGTAGCGGATATCGAGCCCCGACATTCGTCCGGCAGTCACCAGCCGCGGCTCTGCCATATCGGCCAGCTCACGGACAATCCCGCTCAGTGCCTTGCTGCGCTCGTCCGAACGGCTGAGAGCAACGCTCGCCATGGTGTAGCGCAGCATGCTCGCGGCCACTGGGTGGCGCTCGGCATTATAGGTGTCGAGCAGCGTATCGGGCGCCGTGCCCCTCACCACCTCCGCCAGCTTCCACCCGAGATTGACCGCATCCTGAATGCCAAGGCCCATGCCGAACCCGCCGGCAGGGTAGTGGATATGTGCCGCATCGCCGGCCAGCAGCACCCGGCCCTTACGACAGTTCTCGGCCTGGCGCGTCATGTCGGTGAAGCGGGTGATGTAGGTCGGGTCCTTAACGCCGAAGTCGGTGCCGAAGTGGGCGATCATCGCCTCGCGCAGGAGCTCCAGCGTCGGCTCGCCGGTCCCCATCTCGCGCTCGGTCACCATGATGCCGGCTTTCCCCCCTTCCGCCCTGCTGAGCGCGTGGGTGCCTATGGCGTCGCTGTGCAGCCCCCAGGGCGGATCGCCGCCGCTCAACTCCGCTTCCGCGAGCAGGTGGCTGATCGTGGGGTCCGAGCCCGGGAAGCCAATCCCAGCTGCCTTGCGCACGAAGCTGCGCCCGCCGTCGCAGCCGACTAGGTACTGCGCTCGCCGCGATCGGCCATCGCTGAGCGCCACCTCGATACCGGTGGCGCCCTCAACAAAACCCGTGACTTCCACCCCACGCAGGATCGGCACGCCGAGTTCCTCGGCCCACTCGCGCAGTATGCGATCGCTCTGCCTTTGGATCAGCGACAGCCCGTAGGGATGGCGCGTCGGGAAATCGCTGATGTCGAAGCGCACACCGGCAAACCCCAGCACCTGCATCGTCTTGCCCTCGGCGAGGAACCGCTCGACGATGCCGCGCTGATCGAACACTTCGAGCGTCCGTGCGTGCAGGCCCAGCGCGCCGGGCTGGATGCGCTCCGCGTCCACCCGCTTTTCGATGATCAGCACGTCGATGCCGCAGAGCGTCAGCTCGGCCGCGAGCATCAGTCCGGTCGGTCCGGCTCCGGCGATGAGAACGGAATGGGCGGTCATCGGCACACCTTCGCGTTTGAGCAATGGGGCGAGCCTTTTACGGGATGGGCGGGGCCTTGAAGCAAGCCCCTCCTGCGCTACATGTCAGTATGGGCGGGAACGCTTCCCGCCTCTCTCCTCACATCCGGGCCGCTTCCACCGCCCTGCGGCGGGAATTTCGTCGCTGATCGAGATCGTGATCTCTATCCCGAGATTGGCAGGCAACCCTTGCCGCACCCGGTCGTTGACCCTCTGCCCTGCGATGACAGCTTCCGCGGGACGGAAACATCTCAACTTTCGAGAGGAGATCCACCATGAAGGTGAGAGCATTTGCAGTTGCAGCACTGCTGAGCGTTGCCATGCCGGCGGCGGTATTGGCCCAGAACGCCTCCCCCGACGCTTCGCAGAAGGGCATCGTCACCGGCAGTGATGTCAATGCCGGGTCGGCTATGAGCTCGAGCGGCAGCATGAGCGCTACCACCGACTTCAATGCCTTCCTGCAGGGCCTCGAGACCGCCGACTACACGAGCGCCACAGGCGACCTGCCGACAGCGACCTCGTTCAAGGTCGTCAAGCTGTCGAGCCTCCAGAATGCGGATGCCAACAAGCTCCAGGAGGTCATCGGGCCGCACCAGCAGGATATCGCGAGCCTGACCACTTGGATCGATGGCAATGCGCAGGCCAAGGCCGCGCTCGATGAGCAGAACGTGGCGTCCAACGACGTTGTCTGGGCCGCGCCCGACGACAATGGCGTGGTCTCCCTGTTCGTGAACGACCTCGGCGCCGGCGGTGGCATGAGCGGCGGTGCAATGGGCAGCGGTTCGAGCGGCTCCAGCAGCGGCGCAATGAGCGGCGGCGCAGCGACCAAGAGTCAATAATCGCGTTCCCTTTC
>JAEZBF010000311.1 GCA_023427545.1 Pseudomonadota bacterium | reverse complement strand
AGGACCTCATGGTGAGCTTGTCGAACCACGAGGTCCGGGTCCGACGGGCGGTCAGCGCCGCAGCACGGCGCGGCGTACCTCCTCGGGCTGGGCGGCGAGACCGTCCATCAGCTCGCGCATGGTGCCGCGCAGCCCGTGGATCTGGTCGAGCAGGTCGAGGATGACGCCGACACCGGGTTCGTTGATACCCATGTCGCCCTGCAGCGCCGCAATGAGGCGGCCGCGGGCAGCGTCGGCGTCGGAGTAGACCGGCTCGCCCGCATCTTCGGCGGGCACGATCCAGCCGCTGGCGGTCCAGACCTCGAGCGTGTCCTCGTCGATCGAGAGGGTGGCGCGGAAAACATCGGCGCGGATCATGATGCGCTCTCCATCGCAGCGCGGGGATTGGTGCTCTTGCCTTCGCTCCAGCCGGAAACGAAAGCCTTGAGCCGATCGTCGGGCTTGTCGGGAAGGACGATGCGGAGAGTGACGTACAGATCGCCCGCCCCACCGCCGCGGCGCGGCACGCCCTTGCCCTTGAGCCGGAGCTGCTTGCCGCTGTTCGACCACGGCGGAACGCTCGCGCTCACCGCGCCCGCGGGAGTGGGGACCCGCACCTTGCCGCCTTCCACCGCCTCGACCAGCGACAACGGCAGCTCGAGCCGGATGTCGTCGCCATCGCGCGTAAAGAACGGGTGGGGCGCCACCGAGACTTCGATCAGGGCGTCGCCGGCCTCGGCACCGCCCTCGCCCGGCTCGCCATGCCCGCGCAGCCTCAGCGTCTGCCCGTCGCGCGTGCCGGCGGGGATGTTGATGTCGAGCGTCTTGCCGCCGCCCAGGCCAATGGTCTTGCGCGCGCCGTTCACCGCATCGAGGAAGTCGACCTCGAGCCGGTAGTGCCGGTCTTCGCCGCGCATGCGGAAGCCGCCGGCCCCGCCGGCGCGGCGGGAGAAGAACTCGGCGAAGATGTCGTCGCCCGACGCGAAGTCGGAAAAGCCGGCGCTCGAACGATATTGGCTGCCGCCAGCACCCGCGCCCGCGCCGGCGTAGTCGCGGTAGTAGCGATGCTGCGGTTTCTCCTCGCCCCCGGCGTCGATCTCGCCGGCATCGAAGCGCTTGCGCTTGTCTTCATCGGACAGGATCGCGTAGGCGGCGGAGAGCTCCTTGAAGCGGCGCTCAGCCTCCTCGTCGCCGGGGTTCAGGTCGGGGTGCAGCTTCTTGGCGAGCTTGCGGTAGGCGGACTGGATGTCCTTTTGGCTGGCGGTCCGCTCAACCCCCAGCACCGTGTAAGGGTCACGACTGGCCATTGTTTGCTCCAGCTTGGCCGCAGCTCAGGTGGCCGCGGCGTCGATGAGGTTTCGCCGCAAGAAATGGTGAGGCGCAGCCTCGCGCGCTAGAGCATTTCGAGCGGCGTGCGCCGGCGCGGCGGCGGGAAAGCGACATCTAGCGCAGCCATTTCCTCGGCCGTAAGGCTGATGTCGTGGGCGGCGCGGTTCTCGCGCACGTGGTCCTCGCCAACGGCCTTGGGAATGGCGATCACCCCAGGCTGCGCCAGCACCCAGGTGAGCGCGATCTGCGCCGGCGTGACACCGCGGGCGCCCGCAATGTCGGTCAAAGCGCGGTGGCGCACCAGGCGGCCCTGCTCGATCGGCGAATAGGCCATCAGCGGCATGGAGCGTTCGAGGCTCCACGGAATGAGGTCGTACTCGATGCCCCGGCGAGTGAGGTTGTAGAGGACCTGGTTGGTCTGGCAGTTGCGCCCGCCCGGCAGCGCCGACAGTTCCTCCATATCGCGCTGGTCGAAGTTCGAAACGCCCCAGTGGGCGATCTTGCCGTCGGCGACGAGTTGCTCGAGCGCTTCCACCGTGCCGGCGAGCGGATGGTTGCTGCGCCAGTGGAGCAGGTAAAGATCGATGCGATCGACCCTGAGCCGCTTGAGACTGCGCTCGCACGCGGCAATCGTGCCGGAGCGCGAAGCGTTGCTGGGCAGCACCTTTGAGACCAGGAAGACCTCGTCGCGGCGGCCGGCGATCGCTTCGCCAACGACCTCTTCGGAGCCACCGTTGCCATACATTTCCGCGGTGTCGATGAGGCTCATGCCGAGGTCGAGCCCGAGCTGGAGCGCCCGCACCTCGGCCGCGCGATGAGTGTCGTCCTCGCCCATCATCCAGGTGCCCTGCCCCAGCACCGCAACGTCCTCGCCGGACGGCAGCGATGTGGTGCGGATATCGGCCATCACCGCTTGCGATGCAGGATGTCGATCCACATCTCGTCAGCGACGGCGTAGATCGCATCGCGCGCCGTCGCATACTCGGCGTCCTGCAGGTGCTCGAGCATGAGCGGCACCTCGCGCTCCATCCGCGCAAGTTCTGTCAGGTACACGCGGTAGTCGAGCGCGCCCTTGCCGATCATCACCTCGTCGAAGTGAAGCGCCGCCTTGTGGTGGAGCGTGATGTCCTTGGCGTGGCACGAGACCAGCCAGTCGCCCAGCCGCGCGAAGCACTCCTTGATGAGCGTGCCGTTGCTCCAGTAGGTGCGCGGCGTCATGATCAGGTTCACCGGATCGAGGTGCACCCCGAACATCGGCCGGTCGATGGCGCGGATCAGCTCGATGTAGGAGTTGACGCTGTCGGGCAGCGCGTACTGCATCATCTCGAGGGCGAACTTGGCGCGGCGCGGCTTCACCGTATCGAGCAGCTCGCGGACGGTCTCGACCGCCGCATCGAAGCCCTCGCGGCTGAAGTTCGCGGCGGCCGGCGCATAGTCGGTGCCGGCAGCGAGCGAGCCAATGTAGCTGACCGCGCAGTTGGCGCCGACAGCGTCGGCCACGGCTAGACGCTCGGCGGCATAGGTCATGTTTTTCCTGCGCTCGGCGGCATCTGGCGTGATCAGGTTTCGCCAGATCGCGACTTCGGCGATGGTCACGTCGACAGCCTTGAACGCCCTCTCAATGTCGGCGAGACGAGTGGTGTCCGAGATCTCGACTGGCGGGCAGTAGGCCGCTGCGTAGCCGAACGATACGTGCGCCCGGGCGAAGGCTTCGACATCGTCGCTGCCGACCGGCAGGCCGTGGCCACCCAAACGGATCATCTCGAACTCCGTACTTTGCGCGCGATCCTCAATTGCCCGGCCACAACAGCATCCGGGTGAAGAAATAGGGGTCGGGCAACCCTCCCTTCGAGAACATCCTCGGCCCGCCCGCCGATGACGGACCACACCACCAGTAGCTGCGGCCCTGGGCCGAGTTGGCGAAATCGAGGGCCATCAGCTGCGGCAGCGCTTCGCCGAGCGTGTGGACGTTCTCCAGCACCGCGATGACACCGCCCTTGAAGTCGGTGGTGGAAATCTGCGGCTCGAAACGTGGAGTTGGCGCAGGTGGCGGAACCGGGACTGGCGCCGCCCCGGTTGGCGGCTCTGGTTCGGCGCGGGACGCCGCCACCGGTTCGACCGGAGCGGCGGTGCCGCGGGAGGGCGGTGTGCTCGTGCCCCCCAGGCCTGCGCTGGCCGAGAGAACACCCAGCGGTTCGGAGACCGACGGCGCTGCCGAGGCGGCGGCGGGCGTGAATTTCGCCGGCTCAGTTTCGGGGAGATCCCAGAGTGAGCCGGTGTCGGCTGCGGAGCCATTGGCCACTGCCGCAACGACCGGAGCCGCAGGCGCTGCGTCGATCGTCTTTGGCGGATGGTCGGTGGGCAGGTCCCAGAAGGAGGCG
>JAEZBF010000296.1 GCA_023427545.1 Pseudomonadota bacterium | reverse complement strand
CCCTTGAAGCGGTTGGCCATGACACTCCCGTCGCATCCACTGCGCAGCGACTCGGCGCTGCTGCCAACTGAGGAGCGAAATCCGTGCCAACGATCTATGTGCCTGCGGCGCAAGCGAAAACTCCGTTCCCCCGGAAGTGCTCTCGGGGTAGGTCGGCAGTATCTGCCTGGTGGCGTTAACGAGGTGTTAACCATGCCCGGCAGAACTTGCCGCCGGGCAGCGGCCGGGGGCGGATCAGATGCGCATCGAGGGCAGCTATAGGCCGACGGGCAGCGGTCGCAGCACTGCGGCTGGTCGCGGATCGACCGGCGAAGTCTTCAGGCTGGATGGCGGTGCGGCAGCTCGCGAGACGAGCGCTGCGGCCGCTACGACTGCGTCACCGACCATCGACTCCCTGCTGGCGCTGCAAGCTGTGGCCGATCCGCTGCTCGGCCGGCGCAAGGCGGTGCGCCGCGGCACACAGCTGCTCGATGCACTGGACTCCCTGAAGGCCGACCTTCTCGCCGGACGCATCGGGGAAGGGCGCCTCAACTTGCTGATGGCCCTACTCGGACAGGCGCGGGAAGCGAGCGAACCCGATCTGGAGAGCCTGCTCGACGACATCGAGCTCAGGGCCCGTGTGGAGCTCGCCAAACTCGGGCGATTTCCGCAGTCCTGAGCCCACAACGCACCGCAAAAGGCCGTGGAATCCAACGTAGTCAGGCCAGCACGAAAAGTCTTGGGATCACGGATTAATCACTGGAACTTTGCGCGCTTGCCGGTTAATGGGCGCTTCACTATATAGGTCCGCCCTAGGGCTAGGGGAGTTTGAGTCCGATATGGCTAGTGCCGCTGCTGCTCTTGAATACCGGCCTACTGACGACGAACCCTTCATGAACCCGCGCCAGCGGGAATACTTCCGAAACAAGCTCGAGTCCTGGAAGGATGAGATCCTGCGGGAAAGCCGCGAGACGCTCGAGAACCTGCAGGAAGAAAACCAGAACCACCCCGACATGGCCGACCGAGCCAGCTCGGAAAGCGACCGGGCCCTTGAGCTGCGGACCCGCGACCGTCAGCGCAAGCTGATCAGCAAGATCGACGCCGCGCTCAAGCGCATCGACGACGGCACCTACGGCTATTGCGAGGAAACCGGCGAACCGATCGGGATCGCCCGCCTTGACGCCCGTCCGATCGCAACCCTCAGCCTCGAGGCTCAGGAGATGCACGAGCGGCGCGAGAAGGTCTACCGCGACGAGTAATCGCCGCGGTGCCGTCCATCCGGCCCTGTCGTTCCAAAATCCTCCGATCTGGTGTGCAGTAGCGCACAGCCTGCGGCGTTGCTAACTTTGCTCCACCAGGGGCAGGGGGCACAGCGATGAAACGCGACCGCGATCGGCCTATCGGTGGGACGAGGGTTGGGCGGCCCGTTCTTCGCCCGCTGCTAGCGGCGGCAATGATCGCCGCGTTCGTCCCCACCGCGTTGGCGCAATCGACGATGACGGTGAACGGCCGGTCGGTCACGGTCCTCGGAGGCAAGAACCCGAAGCTATCCACCGTGGGGTCGGCGGTGGTTCTCGACGTCGACGGGTTCGTCATCGAGATCGGCAAGGATACGCTCAAGCTCGAGGGGCAGAGCTATCCGATCTCGTCGGGTCCGGTGCGGGTGGAGTTCAGTGCCGGTGGCGTCCGCGTCCTCGTCGATGCCAAGCCGGTCGCCAGCGCATCGCGCGACTCGGCGCCCGAAAGCCTCGATGAGTTGAAGCGCAGGGCCGAGAGTGGCAGCGCCGAGGCGCTGCTCACGCTGGGCAACAGATATGAAGCCGGCGACGGCGTAGCTGCCGACCTCGCGGAAGCGTTCAGGCTCTACCGGCTTGCAGCCGAGGCTGGGAGTCGTGCCGCCCAGTTCAACGTGGGATTGATGCTGAGCAACGGCCGCGGGGTGCAGGCCGATCCGGCAGCCGCCCTGGTATCGCCGCTCCGCCGAGCAGGGCTTCCCCGCCGCCCAGGTCAATCTCGGCTATTCTTACCGCTATGGTGTCGGCGTGACGCGGGACGACAAGGAAGCAGTTCGCTGGTACCAGGCCGCCGCCGATCAGAACCAGCCCAACGCGGTGGGCAATCTCGCCAGCATGTACCGGGACGGACTGGGTGTGCCGCAGGACAAGGCCAAGGCGGTCGAGCTCTACGAAAAGGCCCTGGCGCTCGGCAACAAGGGTGTTCGCGTCAATCTCGGCGTCGCCTACCTCAATCGCGACGGCGTGGCGGCAGACCCGGCAAAAGCAATCGAACTCTTCACCGCAGCGGCCGAAGCGGGCGATGCGCAGGCGCAGCAGAACCTCGCAATCATCTACGGTTATGGCCAGGGTGTGACCGTGGACAACGAGAAGGCGGTGTTCTGGCAACAGAAGGCCGCCGACCAGGGCAACATCGACGCGCTCAACGGTCTTGGGGTGCACTACCTCAATGGTACCGGCGTCGAGAAGAACGAGGGACAGGCGATCGCCCTCTTCGTCCATGCCGCGGCGGGTGGTCACGACATCGCGCTCTACAATCTCGGTATCGTTTACCGCGATGGGCTGGGCGTACCTGCCGACCGGGCGACCGCGCGCAAGTGGTTCGAGCAGGCGAAGGCCAAGGGTTATGCCAAGGCGGCCGACGCACTGGCCGCGCTCGACAAGACCGCGCCGTAGCGGCATTTGCGCCCGCCACTTGCGTACGACCCCCGCAATGCGGATATGAAGCCTGGGGTTACGGGAAACCCTCCGGGGGGTGGTTTGCGTAGAGTTCTTTCAGTCGCGATGCTCGGCCTGCTGCTGGTTCCCGCTCCGGCAGAGGCTCAGCAGGCGACCCCGGCATCATGTGCCGCCATCGCCGCAGATGCCGAGCGGCTCGCCTGCTACGACTCGATCTTCCGTGGCAGTGCCGCCGCATCCGAAC
>JAEZBF010000294.1 GCA_023427545.1 Pseudomonadota bacterium | reverse complement strand
GGCTACCGGGTCGGCCCCGAATGGGAGCAGGCGCACGCCATCGTGCAGGCGCAGGAGGGCGTCTTCGAGTTCGACTGGGTCCATGCGCTTCTGCACTGGATCGAGGCCGACATGGGAAACGCCGACTATTGGTATCGTCGATCCGGCCGCAAGCGGGCGACCGCGAGCGTTTCAGCCGAGTGGCAGCACATGGCGAGCGAACTCAGCGGCGTCACCCGCCACTGACCGCTCGCTGCCGGGCGGTCGATCAAGGGAGCATCAGCTTGTTGAGCTCCTGCGCTGCTACGTGGTTGAGCGCTTCCACGGTGTCGCATTTCGCCCGGTCGACAAAGTCCATCATGACGATGTTGGGCATAAAGGCCTTCAGCCGGTGACCGTTGCGGGCATTTCCGGATGAGACGAGGCGCTTGGCAATGTCGAGGTCCGAGCCGAAACGATCGCTGATCGCCGCCTCGAGGCCTGCCTTCCAGGTCTGCTGGAGCGCGGCGATGTTGGTCTGGGTCCACATCTGGTCGTTGCGCTGGCGGATGTTCCCGAACACCCCGGTGGTCGTCCAGTACATCATGCCGAGCACTTCCACGTTAGTCGCAGCGCCCTTGACCATGGTCTTGCGTTGCTTTGCAGTGTTGGCGGCGATGTCATCGGTGCTCGAGAATTTCCCGAAGTACTGAAGCCCCTCGAAGCCGCGAAGGTAATTCTTGCTCTGCTTCGTCTTCTTGTCGAAGAGCGACCTCGAGAAGAGAATTCCATGCGGTGTGTTGGCCGGGAGGCTGGCAATGTAGGGGGCGAGTTCCTTGCGTGACGCTTCGTCGTAGACTGGGACGACCGAACCGGCGAGCTGGCTGACCCTCTTGTTGTTGATGTTGCCGCCGCCGAGGTAGCGCTGCTGTCCTAGAGTCGTCTCGACCGTTTCGGCCACTTCAACCCAGTTGAAGCACTTGGAAAACTTGAGGATGATGAATTCGCTCGGATGATTGATGACGAAGTTCTTGGCCTGGGTGACCATCGTCGTCAGCGTGCCGCCCCAGCCGCCAAGATCGCGCATCGACTGCCAGGTCTTGACGTTGTTGCTGTTGCTCGAGACCTTATGCTCGTTCACCAAATTGTCGTTGAGATGATAGGCGGTGTGGACGTACCGCGCGTGCCCGTCGATCTTGATGCGATGTGCGGCGATGCGGCAGTCGAAGAAGCGGCAGCCAGCCTCTGCCTGCTCCGATATGTTCAGAGACTGCGTCTGAACGTTGTCGTCATTCTGCGTGTAGACGCCCGCGTCATGGGCTCCGGGAATCACGACGTCATGCAGCCGCTTGTTCTGATATGCGGCGAGATAGGTCGGACCTGGCATTACTCACTCCCCTCATGTGCGCGGGCAGATTGAGCTCTGGCCGTGAGCACAGGCAGCCGCAGGCGATTATCGCGGGGAGAGTGCCCCCCGCGATATCGCCGTCAACGCCGGTCGAGACCAGGCTATCGGTTGTCCAACTCCGGCCGGACCAACTCCAGGCCCCGGCGCGTGATCCGGTAAGGGCGGCTTTCGGAAGACGCGATTGCGTGCTTTTTCCTCAGCTTACGGAAGAGTTCGAGGCCAAACGCCGGAAGGATGAAGCCGTCGCGGTTGAAGCACTGTACCTCCACGATCCGGCCGCCGTCGTCCTTGCTCACATGGATACAGCCACCCTGCGCCAGGGCATGCAGCGCACGCTGCTCGTCTCTAGAAATGTTCATCGAAGTGAAGACCTGAGCTTGCGCCATAGGCGCAACACACTGCAGCGGCGCCGGCATCACGCGCGGCGTCGCCAGGTTTCCAAGACTCCGCCGGCGTACCGACGGAGCCTAGAAGGTCTCCACAGTGCTATGCATGGTTCGGGCCCAGCATAATCAGCCGCGCCCCCGGCGCAGCAGAGCGGTATTACCGCACCCGCCAGGACGCTGGCAACGGCCAGACAGCGTCAGCGCGGCCTACGACGATAGAAGCACGAACCGGCAGCGACGTGCAGTTGAAACCGAGCCGAAGAATGTGCCAACGATTGGCTCCTCAGATACCGCCGCGAGCCCGCCGTGAAGCTTCCCAAGGACTGCCATAGCAAGGAAGACGTTCGTACCGAGCTCGACAGGATCGACCAGGCGCTGCTGGAGCTGCTCGCGGAACGGCACCACTACGTAACCCGTATGGCCGAGATCAAAACGGACCCGCACGAGGCCTATGACCCCACCCGCATCGAGGCGATCATCAGTAAACAGCGGGCGCGAGCTGAAGAGCTGAACCTCGACGAAGACCAGGCCGAACTGATCTGGCGAACGCTAATCAACTGGAACGTGAACTACGAAAAGGGCATCATCGTCGCGCGCCGGCGATCGGAGTAGCCATGTCCGTCCCAGTTCTCATCCGCAGGGCCGACCCTCGTGAGGTGGAGACTCTTGCGGATATTGCCTATGTGGCCTGGGAACGCGATCTGCTTCCGTACTTCAAGGATTCAGCCGAGCTGCGGCGCGGCGAAGAGCGACGCCTGCGGGCGGCGGTGCGGGAGAATCTCGAGCGAATTATTGTGGCGGAATCTGCTGGCGTAACAGCTGGTTGGTGCGCTCGGTCGGGGCGGCGCGCGTACATTCCGTTCTTGTTCGTGACGCCGCTGCTGCAGAACCACGGGATCGGTACGATGCTGCTGCGGCGCATCGAGTCCATGCTCGAGCTCGAGGGCGCGGAGCGGGTCCAGCTCGATACGCTGGCCGACAACGTCCGTGCGGTGCGGTTCTATGAGCACCAGGGCTACCACATCCTCGCGCTCAAGCCGGATGGCCGACCCGGCCAGGACACCTTCTCCAGCGTGCGGCTGGAGAAGCGGCTGCGGCCGTACAGGGGCCCGCTGCCAGACGTCGAGTAGGGCAGGCCGGTGGCCGCCGCTGGTCTTGCGTCGCCCGATGCGGGCCATTATCCCTCGGCGCGAACGAGGACCACGCCTTGACCATCATCGACACGCGCACGCCCAACCCGAAGTCCTTCATCAAGGGCGCCACCGGAGACTGGGAGATCGTCATCGGCATGGAAGTCCATGCCCAGGTCACCTCCGAGAGCAAGCTGTTCTCCGGCAGCTCGACGGAGTTCGGCCGGCCGCCGAATTCGAACGTGTCGTTCGTCGATGCGGCAATGCCGGGCATGCTGCCGGTGATCAACGAGGAGTGCGTGCGCCAGGCCGTTCGGACGGGGCTCGGGCTCAAGGCGAAGATCAACAAGCGCTCGATTTTCGACCGCAAGAACTACTTCTACCCGGACCTGCCGCAGGGCTACCAGATCAGCCAGTACAAGGACCCCATCGTCGGCGAGGGCAAGGTGCTGCTCGACATGGGCGATGGCGCACCGATCGAGATCGGCATCGAGCGGCTGCACCTCGAACAGGATGCGGGCAAGTCGATCCACGACCAGCACCCCAACCTGAGCTATGTCGACCTCAATCGGTCCGGCGTGGCGCTGATGGAAATCGTCAGCAAGCCGGACCTGCGCTCGGCGGACGAAGCCAAGGCCTACCTCTCCAAGCTGCGTTCGTTGCTACGCTACCTCGGCACGTGCGACGGCAACATGGAGGAGGGCTCGCTGCGCGCCGACATCAATGTTTCCGTGCGCAAGCCCGGTGGCGAGTTCGGCACTCGTTGCGAGATCAAGAACGTCAATTCCGTTCGCTTCGCCGGCCAGGCCATCGAGTACGAGGCGCGCCGCCAGGTGGACATCCTCGAAGGCGGTGGCAGCATCGACCAGGAGACGCGGCTGTTCGACCCCAAGTCGGGCCAGACCCGGTCGATGCGCAGCAAGGAAGAGGCGCACGACTACCGCTATTTCCCCGATCCCGACCTGCTTCCGCTGGAGTTCGACGACGCTTTCATCGAGGAGCTGCGTGCCGGCCTGACCGAGCTGCCGGACGACAAGAAGGCGCGGCTGATGTCCGAGTACGGCCTTAATTCCTACGACGCCGGGGTGTTGATCCTCGAGCGCGAGACGGCCGACTACTACGAGGCGGCGGTCAACCACGGTGGCGGCAAGCGCGACGGCAAGGCCGTCGCCAACCTGGTGATGGGCGACCTGTCCGCCTACGCCAACAGCCAGGGGCTCTCGGTGTACGAGACGCACATCACGCCGGCCCAGATCGCCGGCATCGTCGATCTTGTCGCGGCAGGGACCATCTCGGGGAAGATCGCCAAGGACGTCTTCCAGTTGATCGTGACCGAGGAGCATCAGGCAGACCCGGCCGAGCTCGTCGAACGACGCGGCATGAAGCAGGTGACCGACACCGGTGCGATCGAGAAGGTCGTTGATGAGATCATCGCCGCCAATCCCGACCAGGTTGCCAAGGTGCAGGCCAAGCCGACGCTGATCGGGTGGTTCGTGGGGCAGGCGATGAAGGCCAGCGGCGGCAAGGCCAACCCGCAGGCGCTCAACGAAATCCTCAAGCGCAAGCTCGGCCTAGAGTAAGTGGCTGAAGAACCCGCACCCTCTGCAAGCCACGACACGCAGGGACTGGACTGGCGCTACATCATCGGCGGTTTCGCGGTCCGCATCGCGATGCTGGTTGCCGTGATCGCGCTCATGATCGCCGCGATTGCCCTGATCGTCTACGGCGCCTTCGAAACGCGGCATTTCGTGGCCGCCATGTTCGACAGCAACCACGAGACGACGCGCGACGGGGTGGTGCTGATCGCGATCGAGATCGTCGACCTGTTCCTGCTCGCGACCGTCATGGAGGTGGTGTCGCTCGGCCTCTACCAACTCTACTTCCGACAGGACCTGAAGCTGCCCAAGTGGCTAAAGATCGAGACGCTCGACGACCTCAAGTCGAAGCTGGTTGGCGTCACGATCACCGTCCTCGCGGTCTACTTCCTCGGGCGCGCAGTGGTGTGGGAAGG
>JAEZBF010000285.1 GCA_023427545.1 Pseudomonadota bacterium | reverse complement strand
GTGCGGGTGGCGTATCGAGCGGAAGCTCGGGGGCCGGGGCCGCGACTTCGCTGAGGGCCTCTACAGACTCCATGACCTGCTCGGTGGTCGGCGGCGCGGCCTTGGCGCGGCTGCGTCGCGGCTTGGGCCGGGCAGGCGGCTCCTCGCCTTCGACCACGGCTTCGGCGACCTCGCTCGCTTCCGCCATCGGCTCGTCCGCCACCTTGCGGCGACGGGCGCGGCGGGGCTTGGGCGCGGGCTCGCCGGCAGCGGCGGGCGTGCCGGTCAGCGCGTCCTGCGCCAGCACCGCAGCAGCAACTTCCTCGACGACGGTGGCGGGTACTTCGGAGGTCGCTTGTGGCTCGGCTTGGGTCGTCGCGAGAGCGGGAGCGAGGACGTCTTCCTCGGTCGTGCCGGCATCTGCATCGCCGTGAACAACCGGCTCGACGTCGCCGTGCGAGGCGGCTGCGAGCTCGCCGTTCTCAGGGCGACGGTTGCGGCGACCGCCACGGCGGCCACGGCGCCGGCGCTTGCGCGGCTCGTCGCCATCGGCGCGGTGACCCGCCTCCTGGGCTTCGCCGTTCTCGCCGCCTTCGCCCTCGCCGGCCCCGTCCTCGTCCTCCTCGTCGGAGCCAACGGCTTCGACGCGCGGCTGGCGCTGCTCGAACTCGCGGTCACCACCGCGGCCGCGACGGCGGCGCCGGCGGCGACCATTGCGCTCGCCTTCGCCCTCGCTGCTGCCCTCGGCAGAGGCGTTGATCTCGCTTTCCTCGTCCTCGGTCTCGGCTTCGTCCCCGGACACTTCGATCTCGAGGCCGGCGTCATCCATGGAGGCCGAGTCCACCCGAACGTGGGCGGGGGCGGGGGGGTCGCCGGTGGTGATCCGCGGTTCGCCGCGCTCGATCTGGTAGTGCGTACCGGGGATGTGATCGTCGGCAACGATGTTGATCGATAGCTGGTACTTGGCCTCGAGCATGCTGAGCGTGTTGCGCTTGCCGTTGAGGATGTAGAGCGCGACGTCGGTCGGCACCTTTACGTTGATCGACTGGCCGGGCTTGCGCAGGACGTGGTCCTCGACCGCCCGCATGACCATGAGCGCGATGCTTTCGGTCGAGCGGACGATGCCGGTGCCTTGGCAGACCGGGCACTTGTGGGTGGAGCTCTCGACGACGCCAAAGCGGATGCGCTGGCGGCTCATCTCCATCAGGCCGAAGTGGCTGATGCGCCCGACCTGGATGCGCGCGCGGTCGTTCTTGAGGCAATCCTTGAGCTTGCGCTCGACCGCCCGGTTGGAGCGGTTCTCCATCATGTCGATGAAGTCGATCACGATCAGGCCGGCAAGGTCGCGCAGGCGCAGTTGCCGGGCAACTTCCTCAGCGGCTTCGAGGTTGGTCTGGAGCGCCGTGTCCTCGATGTTGTGCTCCTTGGTGGAGCGGCCCGAGTTGACGTCGATCGAGACCAGCGCTTCGGTCGGATTGATCACGAGGTACCCGCCCGAGGGCAACGTGACCTGGGGCGAGAACATCTGGTCGAGCTGGCCCTCGACGCCGTACTTCGAGAAGATCGGTTGATCATCGGTATAGAGCTGCACGTTCTTGGCGTGGCTCGGCATGATCATCTTCATGAAGTCCTTGGCTTCACGGTAGGCGTTGTCGCCTGCCACCCAGACTTCATCGATGTCCTTGGAGTAGAGGTCGCGGATCGTGCGCTTGATCAGGCTACCTTCCTCGTAGACGAGGCAGGGCGCCACCGACTTGAGGGTCAGCGAGCGCACGTTCTCCCAGAGCCGCTGGAGGTATTCGAAATCGCGCTTGACCTCGGCCTTGGTGCGCGAGGCGCCGGCGGTGCGCAGGATGATCCCCTGGCCGGGCGGGATATCGAGATCGCCGACAATTTCCTTGAGGCGCTTGCGATCCGCGGCGTTGGTGATCTTGCGGGAGATGCCGCCGCCACGGGCGGTGTTGGGCATCAGCACGGAATAGCGGCCGGCGAGGCTGAGATAGGTGGTCAGAGCCGCGCCCTTGTTGCCGCGCTCTTCCTTGACGACCTGCACCAGCATGACCTGCCGGCGCTTGATGACTTCCTGGATCTTGTAGTTGCGGCGGGAAACCGAGGGGCGGCGGCGCTCGCGGAGCTCCTCTAGGGCATCGCCGGAGCCGACGCTTTCGACGGGCTCTGTCTCGATGGGAGCCTGCTCGACATTGTTGCCGCGGGTGGGAGCGGCCTCGTCGGCTTCGCTTTCACCTTCGCTGAAGGAGTCGGCGGAGGCTGCGGAGGGCGCGTCCTCCTCGCCCGCCTCGCGGTCATTGCCGGTGGCTTCCGACTGAGCGGGCTCGCTGACCGAGGCTTCGCTGGCGCGGGCGGCTTCGACGCGCTCGTGCTCGGCCTCTTCCTCTTCTTCGGCGCGGAGCAGGGCTTCGCGGTCGGCAACGGGGATCTGATAATAGTCGGGGTGGATTTCGGAGAAGGCAAGGAATCCGTGGCGATTGCCGCCGTACTCGATGAAGGCGGCCTGGAGCGAGGGTTCGACCCGCGTCACCTTGGCCAGGTAGATGTTGCCTCTAAGTTGCCGGCGGGTCGCCGACTCGAAATCGAACTCCTCAAGCCGGTTACCGCTGGTAACAACGATCCGGGTCTCTTCCGGGTGGATGGCATCCACCAGTAGTCGCTTGGTAGCCATTAAGGGAAACTCCGCGCCCTGGTGCGCAGGCGGCGAGGCCCAAGACAGGGTCGGACCGGCGAACCGGCCTCCTCGACTGTGCGCCGCGCAGGGCGAATGGTGTGGATATGGCGGCGCGAATGGCGCCGGTGGCGTGATGGGGTGCGCTGACCAAGGGGAGGGAGGAGAGCAGGGCGCTTCGCACGGTGACCGTGGATTCGCGCTCTGTCCGCTCTATGGCCATTGGACCTCTTCCTGATGGGCGGCGGCGAATATCAACGTGCCGTGCCCTTCGGCCGCAGGGGCCGAAACTCGTGAGGCGGGTAAGCTGGTGCCCCTTGCAGGGCTGACCTCCGGTCTGCCCTTGCTCGTCGCTGCCGCGCCGCGTCGCAATCGTTGTGCCGCGTGTTGCGGACAGCACTCCGCCTCGATGTAAGGCTTTAGGGTTGTTGTGGTGAATTGGCAACAGGAAACTGTCCGTTGGTTCCCCGGCAGCCGGAACACCAGCCACTCGCGATTGCGTCGTGCGGCAAATCGCGCCAACAGCGGCCTTGCCGCAGAATCGCCCAACCCTTCCGGCCTTGTGGATAGAAGTATGGGGAGCCGCGCATCGGTGTTCAACTTTGGGGCAGCAGCCGGAGCGCGCTTGCGGCTGATTCTGGCCGTTCTGCTCATGATCCTTCCGGCTGCGGCCCTGGCGCAGGAGGCGGCAGCGCCGGATGATGTTCCGGCCGCGGCCGACAGTGGGCTGCCCTCGATCCTCGCGGTCCGGGTGACGACGACGACGCAGCGGGCGCGGCTGATCCTCGACCTGACGGGTAAGACCGAGTTCGCCACGGTTTCGCTCGATCAGCCCAACCGCATCGCCGTGGACGTCAAGGCGATCTCGGTGCAGTTCGACCAGGCGCCACCGGTCGCGGGTACCGGGATCGTTTCGAGCTACACGATCGAGATCGCGCAGGAGGGCAGGGCGCGCGCGACTCTGAACCTTGCGCAGCCGGCAATGATCCAGCAGGCCTATGTGCTCGATCCGGTCGCCGACCAGCCGGCGCGGCTGGTGATCGACCTGGTGCTGTCGACGCCAGTGGATTTCGCCAACCAGGTGGCCGACGACTATGCGGCCGCCCTGGCGCGCACCCCGTCGCCAACGGATGTAGCGCCGCCGCCCGTGGTGCCCGGCGCGGTCGCAGCGTCGAAGCCGCTAGTGGTGATCGATCCGGGTCACGGCGGCGTCGACAACGGCGCGTCAGCGCCGAACGGGGTGCATGAGAAGGACATCGTCCTCGCTTTCGCGCTGCAGCTGCAGCAGGCGCTCGATGCTTCGGGCAAGTTCGACGTCGCGCTGACGCGCCAGGACGACACCTTCCTACGCCTCGACGAGCGCGTTACCCTCGCACGGCAGAACAAGGCGGACCTCTTCATCTCGCTGCACGCCGACACGTTCCAGCAGAGCGATATTCGGGGCGCCAGCGTCTATACGCGGGACGAACGGGCGACGGACGTGCTCGACAAGGTGCTGGCGGACAACGAGAACAAGGTCGATATCGTCGCCGGTTTTGCGATGCCCAATACGCCGCCGGTGGTGGTCGATATCCTCCTCGACCTGATGCGGCGGCAGATGCGCAAGCAGTCCTACATCGCGGCCGAGACGATCGTGAAGAACCTCGAACCGACGGTTGAGCTGCGGCGGTTCCCGGTGCGACAGGCGGACTTCTTCGTGCTGCAGGCGCCGGACGTGCCCTCGATCCTCATCGAACTGGGGTTCCTGTCGAACCCGGCGGACATCTCCAACCTGCAGAAGAACGAATGGCGCGACCGAGTGGTAACGGCGCTTTCTGCCGGGATCAGCTCCTATTTCGACGGGCTGGGGGAGAACGTCACAACCGCTGCAAAGCCCTGAGCTGCCGGCGGGTGCGGCAATAGAGCAACAGGTGATGGCGTGACAGCGGCTGCGGTGCCGCCTGTCCACATTTCCGCCCTTGTCTGATATGATTCCAAACGCAAATCGGGTGCGTTGCGCGCCCGAGGGATGAACCGACCACATGCTGCGACTGCTCGGCTGGCTTTTCGGCTTCGGCATCTTCCTTGCTCTTGCCGGGGTCGGGGTTGGTGCCCTCTACATCGGCAACCTCACCAAGGACCTGCCGGACTACACGGTGCTGAAGGATTATCAGCCGCCGGTGACGACGCGCGTCCACGCCGCCGACGGCACGCTGCTGGCCGAATACGCGCGGCAACGCCGGCTGTTCCAGCCGATCGAAACGATCCCGCCGCAGCTGCTGCACGCGTTCATCTCGGCCGAGGACAAGGACTTCTACCGCCACACCGGCATCGACGTCGGGGGCATCGTCCGCGAACTGCGTGATTTCGCGGTGGCGCAGATGGAGGGCGCGGATACCCGCCTCGCCGGTGCCTCGACGATTACCCAGCAGGTCGCCAAGAACTTCTTCCTGAGCCCCGAGCGCGCGCTGGACCGCAAGATCAAGGAAGCGATCCTGGCGCTGCGGATCGAGTCGACGTTCAGCAAGGACAAGATCCTCGAGCTCTACGTCAACGAGATCTATCTGGGGCTGAACTCCTATGGCGTCGCGGCCGCGGCGCTCAACTACTTCGACAAGGCGCTATACGAGCTCAGCCTTGGGGAGATGGCCTATATCGCCGCCTTGCCCAAGGGGCCGGAGAACTACCATCCTTTCCGCAAGCACGACGCCGCCGTCGAGCGCCGAAACTGGGTGCTCGATCGGATGTTCGAGAACGGCTACATCAGCGCCGCCGATCGCGACAAGGCGCAGGCCGAGCCGCTCAACGTCAAGCCGCGTGCCGGCGGCAGCCAGCTCTACCTGGCCGAGTACTTCACCGAAGAGGTGCGCCGGCAGCTTCTCAGCATGTACGGCGAGGACCAGCTCTACGGCGGTGGCCTCTCGGTGCGGACGACGCTCGTGCCGAAGATGCAGGAGTTCGCACGCAAGGCGCTGATGGACGGCCTCATCCAGTACGACCAGAACGCGGGCTTCCGCGGGCCCGTCGCCACGATCGAGATCGGCAGCGACTGGGGCGAGGACGTCGCCAAGATCACGCCGCTGAGCGATGTGCCCGAGTGGCAGCTCGCCGTGGTGCTCGAGATGAACGGCAACGAGGCCAAGATCGGGCTGCGGCCTGGGTCCAACGTCGACGGCAAGCTGTTGCCGGACCGGGTGACCGGCACGCTTGCCGGGCCGGACATCAAGTGGGTGAGCAAGAAGCTCGACACCGTGCTCAATGTCGGGGACGTGGTCTACGTCTCGCCCGTCAAGGACAAGCCGGGCAACTATACCCTCCAGCAGGTGCCCGAGATCGAAGGCGCGCTGGTAGCGATGGATCCGCGGACCGGCCGCGTCGTCGCGATGGTCGGCGGGTTTTCGTTCGCGGAGTCTGAGTTCAACCGCGCGACGCAGGCGATGCGCCAGCCCGGCTCGTCGTTCAAGCCGATCGTCTATTCGGCGGCGCTCGACAACGGCTACACGCCGGCTTCGGTAGTGCTCGATGCGCCGCTGGAGATCGTCAACGGCGACGGCACGGTCTGGCGGCCGGAGAACTACGCGCAGGACTTCAAGGGGCCGCAGACGCTGCGCCGCGGGATCGAGCTCTCGCGCAACGTGATGACGGTGCGGCTCGCCAAGGACATCGGCATGCCGATGGTGGCGGAGTACGCGCGGCTTTTCGGCATCTACGACCACATGCTGCCGGTACTCGCGATGGCGCTCGGCGCCGGCGAAACCACCGACATGAAGATGACGGCGGCCTATGCGACGATCGCCAATGGCGGCCGCCGGATCGTGCCGACGCTGATCGACCGCATCCAGGACCGCTACGGCAAGACGGTGTACCGGCACGACCAGCGGGTCTGCGACGGCTGCAATGCGACCACCTGGGAGCGCCAGGCCGAGCCGCTGATCATTGACAACCGCGACCAGGTGCTCGATCCGATGACGGCCTACCAGATCACCTCGATGATGGAAGGCGTGGGCCAGCGCGGCACCGGCACCTTTGCCAAGCGGCTCAAGCGGCCGGTGGCAGGCAAGACCGGAACGTCCTCGGACTACAAGGACGCCTGGTTCATCGGCTTCACGCCCGAGCTCACAGTCGGCGTCTACATCGGCTACGACAAGCCCAAGAACATGGGCAGCCAGGCGACCGGCGGTGGGCTTGCGGTGCCGATCTTCACCGAGTTCATGGCCGACGCGCTCAAGGGCGCGCCGCCGACGCCGTTCAACATGCCGCCGGGAATGACCCAGGTCTGGATCGACCCCGCGACCGGGGTGAAGTCGTCGGGCGGCGGGGCGGCAATCGCCGAGGCGTTCAAGCCCGGCACCGGCCCGAACCTGATCACCTCGGTGATCGGGGTCGATTCCAACGCCTTCGACGAAATCCAGCGCGGCGGCGGTGGAGACAACTTCAGTGTGATGCAGGGCCGCGGCGGGCTGTTCTAGCTGTCGTTGCTATGAAGGTTGTTCACCCGGGGCATGGGTGAGAGGCTGGGGTTGCGAAGCTCCAACTCTT
>JAEZBF010000347.1 GCA_023427545.1 Pseudomonadota bacterium | reverse complement strand
CGATGGCCCTGTCGCACAGCGACATGGCGGTTTCGAAGCGGGCCCGGCGTGCGCAGCGATCGGCGAGGTTCACCAGCCAGAAGGGCGAGCTCGCCCGCTTCGGGCGCCGCGCCGCGGCGATGTCCGGCATCCGCTGCTCGCGGACGAAATCGAGCACCAGCGGGCCGAGCAGGCCTGCTGCGTTGAGGCAGCGACTCACCGGATGGCCGGCGCCGGGCGCCAGCGCGATCGCGGCCTTCGGAAAGGCGGGGATCACCTCCTCGCGCATATAGAGGGCATCGAGGGGCATGCGCGGATCGAAGACGATGGAGACCGGCTTGCCGGATTTCGGTGCATCGGCCAGGTCGCACTGCGTCGCCGCCACCTGCCTGCGGTGCTCCTGCGCGCCGAGTTGCGGAAAGCGCGGATGGATCGAGCAGAGCGGGCTCAGCGCCAGGATCGAGGCGTCGATCGCGCCGCCGAAATACAGCGCGGCGAAGGCGCCCATGCTGATGCCGTAGCAGGCGACGTCGCGATATTGCGTCGCGACGCCGGAAACCGCCTGGGCGAAATCCGCGACCTTCAGGTCCTGATACCAGCTTTCCGAGCGCTTCTGGACGATGACGAGGTCGTAGCCCGCCTTCAGGAAGAAGCCTTCGCCGAAACCCGCCGCCGCGGGGTCGTTCATCAGCATCTCGGCGAAGGTGACGACCAGCGTGTCCTGGGTCCGTGCCGGATTGCGCAGATGCCGGATGACCGTCCGGCCATTGTCCAGCAGTGTCATGCGCTCCGGTGTCGTTGGAGCGGCAGCAGGTGAGGAGATTTGCATCGAGTTTCGATCTCGGCTGGTCAGGCGAAGGAAAGATCGGCAGTCGTAGCGTTCAGGTGAATAGATCGACCCTATCCGAATGTCAAAACGTGACGACGGATGCCATTCGCGTCGATGTCATCTTCGATGAAATGGTTCGATTATGATTTGAAATTCAAAATAGAGTCTTTGAGTCAAAGTTGACCGTCGAAGTCTTTGTTTCCGAGCGCTTGTGCCCGCCGAGAGCGCAGCGAAAGGTCGCGCCCTCGCGCGCAACAAAAAGCCCGCGTCGCCCCGAAAAGGGCGGCGCGGGCCATGGCTTGATACGAAAGCTCTCAGAGCTGGGTCAGCAGCGCCTCGGCGCCGGAGATCTCGGCCTTGCCGGGGCCTTCCTCGACATTGAGCGCAGCCACGACGCCGTCGTCGACGATCATCGAATAGCGCTGCGAACGGATCCCGAGGCCGAAGCCCGAGCCGTCGAGCGAGAGGCCGATCGCCTTGGCGAAATCGGCGTTGCCGTCGGAGAGGAACTCGATCGCGCCCGCGCTGCCCGTCGCCTTGCTCCAGGCATCCAGCACGAACACGTCGTTGGTGCTGGTCACCATGATCGCGTCGACGCCCTTGCCCTTGATCTCGGCCGCCTTGGCGAGATAGCCGGGCAGGTGGTTCTTGTGGCAGGTCGGCGTGAACGCGCCGGGAACCGCGAAGAGCACGACCTTCTTGCCCTTGAACAGGTCGTCCGTGGTCTTGGCGACCGGGCCCTCGCTGCTCATCAGCCGGAACGTCGCCTGCGGAAGCTTGTCACCAACCTCGATGGTCATCGCCTGTTCTCCGTGAAGCCTGCGGCAAGCTGCCGCCTGTCCTCGGCTCTAGAGCATCGGACCGGAAAGAGGAAACCACTTTTCCGGAATTAACGATGCCGGACGGAGCGCCGGCGCCTACGGCTTGGCCACGGGGATGTCGAGTTCCAGGCGCGTTTCGATCGCGCCCGGCCTGCCGCGCGCGGTGATGATGAAGGGCACCGGGCCGGCCGAGCCCTTGGGCTGCTCCAGGATGCGCAGCAGCGCGACCGTCGTGCCGTCGGGCTGCTGGCTGAACATCGGCTTGCCGAAGGACCACATGCCGGCGCCTTCGACGAAGACGTCCTCGACCACGCCCTCGGGCGGCGCCTGCAGCACGAGGCGCAAGGCGGGCTCGCCCACCGCGGTTTCGCTGGGCTTCGCCTCGAGGATCGCGAGCTTTTCCTTGCGTGGGCCGAGCTTGGCGGGGACCGGCACGCGGACCTCGAAGCTGTCGAGGCGAGGGGAGGTGACGGTGGTCACGCCCGGCTCGAGCCAGAGCCGCGTCTCGCTCTTGATCGGGATGCAGATCTTGTCGCAGACCGCGAAATCCAGCTTCAGCACGAGCATCACCGGCTTGGCCGGGTCGACCGGCTGCACCGAGATCGGAATCACCACCTCGCCGACATAGCCGATCGAATGGCCGTTCGCGTCCTTGACGCGCTCGGGCGCCGGCCAGCGCACGTCGAGCCCGCCGACATTGGGCGAGCCGCTCCAGTCGAAGGCGGGCGGTACCCCGTAATCGCCGGGGCTGCGCCAATAGGTCTTGTAGCCCGGCGCCATGACGATCTCGATCCCGACGCGCTGCTTGCCCGACGCGGCCGTCGGCCCGGCGATCAGGCGCAGCGAGGCGTGACTGTTCTGCGACCACGGCGATACCGCGCCGTCCTCGGCCCGTGCGGTCGCCGCCAGCGCCATCAGGCCGAGTGCCAGGAGGGAGAGAATGCGTTTCACGACCAAGATTTAATCGCAGTCCTTGCAAAATGCGACCGGAACCCGCCGCCCTGTCGAGGAATTGTGAGCAATAGCCGTCGGGATAAGTCCTGGCGCAGCAATGGGGCACAATGGCGGTCGTCGAATTTCCGATGCGGAATCCCTGTTCCCAGCGCAGGCAAATAATCTAGCATGGTGTCATGAAGATCAGCTCAAATCAGCGCGTCGGCGGCCGCAGCTATCTCGACGGGCAATGCCTGATCGCGATGCCGGGAATGTCCGACACGCGTTTCAGCCGCAGCGTGGTCTATGTCTGCGCCCATTCCGAGGATGGTGCGATGGGCATCATCGTCAACAAGCCGGCCGGCGACACCCGCTTTCCCGAGCTTCTCGTCCAGCTCGACGTCATCCCCGCCGAGGAGGCGATCCGCCTGCCGAGCAGCGCCGAGCGGATGCAGGTGCTGCGCGGCGGCCCGGTCGAGACCAAGCGCGGCTTCGTCCTCCAC
>JAEZBF010000208.1 GCA_023427545.1 Pseudomonadota bacterium | reverse complement strand
GAACTTCTTCCATTCCTTGACCGCGCTGGCGACCTTGTCCTTGCCGAAGACTTCGGCAAGGTGGCGGCCATAGACGTCGCAGTCGATCACCAGGCCGGCAAGCTTGCGCACCTTCCCGTTGATCCTGATGTCGTGCTCGGCGGTCTTGGCTTTGCAGTCGATCAGCTTGGGCGTGTAGCCCTTGACGCCGGCATAGGCGAGGCTCTCCGGGTTGATCCGGCGAACGGCGATATAGACCTTGAAGAGCTTGGCCGCCTGCTTGAACACCGCGATGTCCTTGGGCCTGAAGTAATTGGCTGTCGGTCCATCCTTGCGTGCCATGTCGGTGCTCCCCAGTCCTTGTGCGGTATGCCTCGAATCGCGAGGTCGAATTGGAGAGAGAGCTTTTGCGCCCGGCTGGCTGAACGCCGGATGAAGGACACTGGGGGAAACACTTGTCGCCTTAGGCGGCGTTGCGCTAATGGTCGCCGCCGCAAAATGCCTTCTTGCGCAGGCCGCTCAAAAGACAAAGACTTTTCCCCTGCGGGGCCTGCAAGCGACGGCCCGGAAAGCCGAAATTAGAGACACGCACGAAGGACCTCCTGGAGACCCGACGACATGGCCATTCTGATTGGCGACACCGCCCCTGATTTCGAAGCCGAGACCACTGAAGGGCGCATTCGCTTCCACGACTACATCGACGGCCACTGGGCCGTTCTGTTCTCTCACCCCAAGAACTTCACCCCGGTCTGCACGACGGAGCTGGGATACACCGCAAAGCTCAAGCCCGAGTTCGACAAGCGCGGGGTCAAGGTGCTCGGCCTCTCGGTCGACAAGCTCGAGAACCACGCCGGCTGGGCGGCCGATATCGCCGAGACGCAGGGTGCGACGCTTAACTTCCCGCTGATCTCGGACACCGACGGCCAGGTCGCGCGCAAGTACGACATGATCCATCCCAACGCCGACAACTCGCTCACCGTGCGCTCGGTCTTCGTCATCGGGCCCGACAAGAAGGTGAAGCTCAAGATCGAGTACCCGGCTTCGACCGGCCGCAACTTCGACGAGATCCTGCGGGTCATCGACAGCCTGCAGCTCACCGCCAAGCACCAGGTGGCAACGCCGGTGAACTGGAAGAACGGTGAGGACGTCATCATCGTCCCTGCCGTCACCGACGAGGCTGCCCGCGAGAAGTTCCCGGGCGGCTGGAAGACCCTCAAGCCCTATCTCCGCGTCGTGGCGCAGCCGCAGGGCTGACCTTCGGCGCTATCCTCCTCCCTGTACTGGCGGGCAGCTCCCGGGCTGCCCGTTTTGTTTTGCCCGCGCTGGCGCTTCAGGCGATCTTAAGTCCGCCTGCGCTATGCCGGTCCGATGACCCAAGCCTCACGAGCTGAGCCGCCGCCGCGCCTCGATTGGCGCCTGCTGCTCGGCTTCTGGGCGATCGTTTCGGTCTTCTTCATCGCGCGGGCCGTCTTTACCTCCGACCGCGTGCCCCTGATTGAGGATACCGACGATGCCATGCGCCTCGTCGTGGTGCGCGACTTCCTCGCCGGCCAGAACTGGTTCGACCACACCCAGTACCGCCTCAACACCCCGTTCGGCGCCGACATTCACTGGTCCCGGCTCGTCGACCTGCCCATCGCTGCCCTGATCCTGCTCCTCAAGCCGTTCGCCGGCGGCGCCGCCGAAACCCTCGTCGCCTATATCTGGCCGCTCTCCCTCCTCCTCGTGCTGCTCTGGCTCAGCGCGAAGCTGACCCTGCGCCTCGTCGGCCGCGAGGGCATGCTGCCGGCCATCGCGTTGCCCGTGCTCTCCCCCGCCGTCAGCGCCGAGTTCTCCCCGGGCCGCTTCGATCACCACAACATCCAGATTCTGCTCACGATTCTGCTCGTCTGGTCCGCCATCGAAGCCGTCCGCCGCCCGCGCTGGGCGATCGGCGCAGGAATTGTCGGGGCAACGGCGCTCGCCATCGGCACAGAGGGCTTACCCGTTGTCGCCGCTACCACAATCGCCTTCGCTTTTCTCCACATCCTCCGCCCCACCCCGGGCATGCTGCGCAGCTTCGGCGTGAGCTTCGCCGGAAGCGCGGTCATCCACCTTGCGATTGCCACTCCGCCCGAGCGATGGTTCACGCCGGCCTGCGACGCGCTTTCGATCGTGTATGTCGCCGCCGCCGTGGCAACGGGCATTGCCTTCACCGTCCTGTCGCTTCTTCCAACGCCGCAGCGAAACTGGCCGGTGCGCCTCCTGCTCGCGGCAGGCGCCGGCGGCCTCGTGCTCGCGCTTATCGCGACAGCATTCCCCGCCTGTCTGCGCGGGCCCTATGCCGCGCTCGATCCCTGGTTGGTGACCAACTGGCTCGATCGGATCGCCGAAGCGCGCTCGCTGTGGTCCAGTCTCGACGCTGCTCCAGACCTGACCCTGGGGTTCATCGTACCGCCGCTACTGGGCTTGCTCCTCCTCATGGTCCGTCTTTGGAAAGGACCCGCCGAGGATCGCGCCGCCTGGCTTGTACTGGGTCTGGTACTGGCGGTTTCGGTAGCAGTGATGATCATGCAGGTGCGCGGAGCCCGCATTGCAACACCGCTCGCTGTCCCTGCCGCCGCCTGGCTTATCGCCGAAGCTCGCGCCCGCTACTTGAGACGGGGCAACATAGCATCGATCCTCGGCCTGATCGCTGGTTGGATCGCATTCGCCGGCGTTGCCGTGCTGCTGCTGTTCAACTTCGCTAGCCTGGGGTGGGAGAGATTGAGGGGCGCCGATGCGGCTGAAGCCGCCGAGATGGTAGCCTCAAGCCGGTCGAGCGATGCCTGCCTGATGCCCTCCGCGTTCATCGATCTCGCCGGACTGCGGCCTGCCCGCGTGATGACACCGATCGACCTCGGTTCGCACATGCTGCTGTTCACCCCCCACCAGGTCGTCGCGGCCCCCTATCACCGCAACCAGAAGGGGGTTCGCGACACCTTCGACTTCTTCAACGGGCACATCACGGGCGCCCGCCAACTGGTTGAGGATCGCGGCATCACGTTGGTAGTCATCTGTCCTGAGATGTCGGAGATGCGGGGTTTGCCTAATGCTGCGACCGATTCTTTCGTCCGCCTCTATGAGGACGGCAGGCTGCCCTCCTGGCTTGATGACGTCTCGCTGCTCGGCAGTCCCCTGAAGGTGTTCAGCGTGCGCCCCCAATCAGGCGTCGAGCCCCAGTTCGTGGCGAAGCTTGAGCGTAAGCTTGGCCGAAATCAGCCGGTGAGCCTCGCGAAGATAGTCCGCTAGATCAGCGTCGGAAAACTCTGCTCCCGGTGCGATGCGCACCCAGCCGCCTCGCGCGAAGTAGGGCGCCTGGTCGATGCCATCGATTTCCGTGAGGCCGGCGAAGGCGATGTCGCTGACCTTCAACGTGACACCACCACGGTCGCCGGCCAGGGCAAATACCTTCCCCCCGACCTTGGCCACCAGCGCCTCCCCACTGCTTGACAAGCGTTACGGCCGGTAATTGGCGGACGAACAGTTCAAAGCCGGTTCGGGTACGCAGGCCGTTCATCCTAGAGCTGGTGTTGGCGAACGAAGATCCGGGTCCGCCGCGAGCGTCCGGCAGCGGCCATGATCACTCCTGGGACCGCCAGCACGAGCCAGCCGGGGAGATTGAGCAGGGCGTCGAACCCAGGTCCCAGCAGAGGGCCGAAGAAGCGGCTGGCAAAGAACGCCCGCACGGTTGCCAGGCTATCGGAGGCGAGCCCGGACCAGGTGTCGCCCAGCGGCGTCCAGGCGAGCGTGTCCGCGCTCAGCGACTTGGTCCCGTCGATGATCAGCAGGATCAGCGCCAGGCCAAGGAGCCAGGTGCCCACCACCCTCAGGATGAGCCGCATCCACCAGTTTCCGCGAGCCCGGGGCCGAACGCCGGCACCGTCTAAACTCGGCGCTCCTTCTGGCACACGCTCCGCAGCCGGCACAAGCTCGCCGCGGAACGAGGTTGCTGAGTTGCTACCCCCCACGCACCTGTTGAGCTTACGGACTTGAGCGAAGCTCTCGATTGCACCAGCTCACGTGCTCGGTCTGCGGGGAGACGTTCTTGGCGTTCGAAACACCGTGGGTTTTTAGTCGAGCATCATCTCTTGCTCGCAGGCTCGCCATGGCTATAGTGCGCGCGCCGTGCGGGGGGTGTGTTCACCACTCCAGACGGCCGCCGCCCCGCCCGACCCGCGGCCAGCGCGACGGAGAGATGGCCGAGTGGTCGAAGGCGCACGCCTGGAAAGTGTGTAGGCGGGTAACCGTCTCGAGGGTTCGAATCCCTCTCTCTCCGCCAGCCGCCCCTCACCGGCAGTCGAGCCTCATGATCGCAGCAGCGCGAGAATCTGCCACCGGCAGGCGGACTTAGCGGACCTTTTCGGGCGTCGCTAATCAGGAGTTCTGAGGCATGTCCCCAGAACCCGGGGCTGAGCCGCCGGAATGAACTGTCTGTCCTACTGTCTGTCCGTTGGCGCTGGTCGCTTCAGCGGCGGCAAGTCGCTCAGGACCACGGTTCGCACGTGGCAACAGGGACGATTTGGAGTCGACGCTACCTTCAACTCGGCCTGAACGCCCGGCCCGACAGGCTTGGCGGGGCAAGGAGGTCGAGGAGTTAATCAAGCAGACGGTCTCACCTAGTGGGAACCGCGGACCTTCAAGAGTGGTTTCCGGGCGACCATGGGTCAGTTGGCGGCGGTGGGGACATCACGGGCCTTTCTGACGATGCCCTCCTCTGGATTGCCGAAGGTGCTGAGTGCCAGAGGCTGCAGGTGAACCATAGGTTCCTGGAGCGGCTCGGGGTAAAACCGGACTACCGTGCCGCCCTCACCAACGAGAGTAATCCCAAGCGCGGCATCATGTCCTTCCTGATGTCGATGAAGCACGTCAATCGCACTGGCCCGAGCCACTTGGCTGACGTGTCCCTAAGCGCGAGGCGGCGCTGGAAGACGAATGCCACCGAGGTGCCGGAGGGGCGCGCCTACCGGCCGGCAACGTTGGAGGTCGTTAGCTCCGAGCTTGAGACATGGGTGGACGACGCAGAAGTGGAAATCCGGATGGCCGCGGAGTAGCGGCAGAGCTCGGTGTCAGAGCTTCGTGCACATTAGCATCCGGTCGCGGCCCAACCCGGCCGCCGTCCAAGGTCCTCTTGTGGCCAACCGAATGGACCTCCGCACCTTCATGA
>JAEZBF010000198.1 GCA_023427545.1 Pseudomonadota bacterium | reverse complement strand
CGGACGACACCTTGCGCCGCGTTACCGGCGTTGCGCTGTCGGCCGCAGCGGCAAGCGCCGCCGACACACCGGGCACGATGCTGTATCCGACGCCTGCCTTGCGCAGCGCGTCGATCTCTTCTCCGGCACGGCCGAAGACCATCGGGTCGCCGCTCTTGAGCCGAGCGACACGCTTGCCCTGCCCCGCCAGCCGCACCAGCAGCGCATTGATCTGCGCCTGGGTGAAGGAGTGATGACCGGCCTTCTTGCCCACCGAAATGCGTTCGGCGTCGCGCCGGCCCATCTGGACGACCGCATCCGGCACGAGCTGATCGTGGACGATGACGTCGGCTTCCTGCAGCAGCCGCTGGGCGCGTAGCGTCAGGAGGTCCTCGGCGCCCGGCCCTGCGCCGATCAGCCAGACAAAACCCCGGCCAGCATCGGCCAGGTGCGTCGCAAGCAGCTTACCGACATCCGGATTGGCCTCGCCGGTGACCAGCTCCTCATAAAACCGCCGCGCCTGCGCCTTATTCAGCGTCCGCGCCACCGTCTCCCGCAGCGACCCGGCAAGCCGCGCCAGAGCCCCGATTTCCGGCGCCAACAGCGCCTCGATCTTCGCCCGAACCAGCCGCGCCAGCACCGGTGCATCCCCTTCGGTCGATATCGCAACCGTCAGCGGCGCCCGGTCCACGATGGACGGAGTGTAGAAGTCGCACTCCTCCGGCACGTCGACCACATTGAGCGGAATGCCCCGCTGACGAGCCGCCACCTTGGCCGCCTCGGCATCAGGGCCATGATCGGCGACGAAGCAAAGGGCCGCGCCATCAAGGTCTGCGGGCGCGAAGGCACGGGCCAGCAACGTGACCGGCAACTGGTTGAAATCGTCGCTGATTTCGGCAGAGACAATGACGACCTCAGCAGTCGTCTTAATCGCCAATCGGGCCTTGTTCAGGGCTTCTTCACCACCGCCGACGATGACGATGCGCTGACCCCGAACCTTGTAGCTCAACGGAAATGTGTTGAGTGCACCCATTGTGGCCCTTTGAATTGCGCTTGGAATACGAATTCCGCCCGCAGCAGACAAGCCATTGAAATTCAATAGCTTTAATGTTTCTCGGGGAGAGGCCGGCTTAGAACGGGGAGAGCGAGCTTGTGCCCTGCCCGGCAAAATATTCCGCCGCGCAGCCTAGCCGTGGAACATTTCCGTCCGGTTGATGCCTAGCCTTGGCGGCTCGGCACGCGCACGACGAGGCCGTCGAGCCCGTCCTTGACCTTGATCTGGCAGCTCAGCCGGCTGGTGGGGCGGACGTCGAACGCGAAATCGAGCATGTCCTCCTCCATCATCGAGGGCGGACCGACGGTCTCTGACCAGGCGTCATCGACATAGACGTGGCACGTGGCGCACGTGCACGCGCCGCCGCATTCCGCGACGATCCCCGGCACGCCGTTCATGATCGCCGTTTCCATGACGGTCGAGCCGTTCTCGGCCTCCGTCTCGTAACGGGTGCCGTTCGCTTCTATGTAGGTGATCTTGGGCATGCGCGGGGCATATAGCGACCGCTGCCCGCCCCGGCAAGCGCGCCGGCGGCATGGGTCCTATTCGGCCGGATCGTCTTCGATCAGCGGGCCGATCACGGCCTGCAGTTCCTCGACAGCCATGCCGATATCGTCGATCCGCTCGGGATTTACAGGGGCGCCATCCCTGAGCTCGTCCTCTGCGGTGCGCGCCAGCTGCGCCAGCGCGAAGGCTCCGACCCCGTATGCTGCGCCCTTGAGCGCGTGCAGATTGACCATGAGGTCGTTGCGGGTCGTGCTGGTCTCGAGACGCTCGTAGTAGGCTCGCAGGGCATCGGCAAAGAGCCGCAGCACCTCGCTCTGCAGACCCGGGTCGCCGAGCGTCTGGCGTCCGAGATGGACCATGTCGAGCGGATGCTGCGACGGGGCGCAGGGCGTCCTGACGAGGGGAGCTGAGGCGGCACTTTGACGGGGCATCGGGCGGTCCAGCACGTGCGGGTGGCAGGTTGCCCAAACCTAGGTTGCTGGAGTGAACGCCAGCTTAAAGCAGTGCATCAACTCGCGCCGCCATCTTTGCGCCTGCCTTCCACCACAAAATTAACCCTCTGTTAAGAAAGCGTTCGGTTTGGCTCAAATTGATTGTAAGAATGAGCCTCCACCAGCGTGCGGCGGCGTGGGGCAAGGGTCGACGGCGGGCATTTGATTCGCTTTTTACCCAGTTGGACACGATCCCTGTAGGGACCGGTTCGATACAACTCACGCTGCTGTCTTTTTTCCAGTGTGTCGAGCGCGAGTTGTAGCGAGTTATGGCCAAGAAACCGACCTCCACGAATAAAGACCCCGCAACCCTCGCCTTCTCCGCCGTCGAAGACGCGCTCAAGGACTCGGTGTTTGGCATCGATCAACCGCAGGACGGTGCTGCGGCGTCGCCACAGGCCAAATCGACGAGGGACACAGCGGGTCAGCGCTCCGAACGGGCGCGCGCCGCCGACAAGATCGCTGCGCAGGCTGGTTCGGTCGCCAATGATGACCGTTTCCAGGCCGGCAAGATCCTTTACGGGCTGAATACGAAGTCATCGAACCGGCCGACAGTCATCGCCGGTATTGTTTCAGCCGTGTGGGTGGTGGGCGTGCTGGCGCTCGCGACCGTTCGCTACGGCAATGCTCTGGGCAGCTCCTCGTTCTTCGGCTCGGACGACTTCCTCAGCCTCCTCGCCGTCACCATCGTTCCGGTCCTCGGCTTCTTTGCCATTGCGACGCTGATCCGCCGGGCCCAGGATCTGCGCATCGCTGCCAGTGCAATTACGCAGGCCGCAATCCGCCTTGCGGAGCCCGAGACCACGGCTTCCGAGAAGGTTGCGTCGGTTGGGCAGGCCGTTCGCCGCGAGGTCAATGCGCTGGGCGATGGCCTCGAGCGCGCCCTCTCGCGGGCCGGTGAGCTCGAGGTGATGATCCACAACGAGGTCACGGCGCTCGAACGCACCTACTCGGACAACGAATCGCGCATGCGCGCGCTGATCCAGGAGCTGGCCAGCCAGCGCGAAGCGGTCATAACGAATACCGAACGCGTGCGCGAAGCGATCACCGAGAGCCATACCGGGCTGGTGTTCGATCTCGACATGATCAGCCAGCGCATCGCCGGGACGATCGTCGAATCTGGCGGCAACCTGACCAAGGCGCTCGAAACGGCCGGTAACTCGCTGAACTCCGCGTTCGGCGAGCGCACCGAATCCTTCGTGTCGCTGATCGACAACCGTACTTCGCACCTGCTCACCGCGCTCGATGATAGCGCCAGCCGGCTCAACGTCACGCTGGAGGACCGATCGGCCGGAATATCCGTGGCATTCGAAAACCGCACCGCCGAGCTCGGCAGCGTCATCGACCAACGGACCGCATCACTTACGGAGGCGCTCGACAGCCGTGCCGTTACGCTGTCGGAAGCCATCGACAACCGGACGTCGTCGCTCGCCAAGCTCCTTAGCCAGGGCGGCATTACGCTGCTCGACCAACTGCGCGACCGTGGCCATGAAGTGTCCGGCGCCCTAGACATGATCGGCTCGCGCATCGCCGCCGACATCACCGGTCGCGCGCGGGAGGCTGAGGCCCTGCTCGGCTCGCTCGCCCGGCAGCTCGATGAGAGCGTTTCGATCCAGGTCAACGCCATGGAGAGCCGAATCCAGTCGGCGCTGATCGAGGTCGGTGGGCAGCTGGAGGAATCCGTGGACCGCGCTCGTGTCGCGCTTTCCGGCGCCGGCGCGCAGACCCTAAGCCAGTTCGATGCTCGGCTCGATGAGATCGCGGTGGTGATCGACGCGCGTATCCAGTCGCTCGACGGCGTTGTCGGCGACAAGGGTGACCGGCTCGTGGCTGCACTCGACAAGCACAATGCTGCCTTTGCCGCCCGGGCTAACGTGCTCGAGATGGCTCTCGATGAGAAGTCGGGTCACTTCAACGACATGGTAGGCCAGCGCACCCGCGAGCTCACCGAGACGCTGGGCGCCCGCACCAAGCAGATCACCGACACCATTTCGTCGCGTTCGCGCGAAATCTCGGATTCGCTCGAGGGTCACGTCCAGATCATCGCCGAAGCGCTCGACGGGCGCACCGAGACGATCAACAACACGCTCCAGGCGCGCAGCCGCGAGCTGGCGGAAACGCTCGACGCTCGCTCCAACCTCTTCGCCGATGCGCTCGAGGGCCGCACTGCCGAGCTGAGCTCGATCCTCGAGAACCGTACCGGCGAGCTGACGGCAGCGATCCAAGGTCAGACGCAGGAGCTCGCTTCGGCTCTAGAAGGCCGCACGCAGGACCTCACTTCCGCCATCCAGGTGCGGACAGCCGAGCTCGA
>JAEZBF010000181.1 GCA_023427545.1 Pseudomonadota bacterium | reverse complement strand
CTGCCACGCAGACGACTGAAACGGTGACGACCACCGCCGAACCGGCTCCCACGACCTCGACGGCGGCGGAGCCGACGACCGCGACGACCACGGCCGAACCGGTGCCGCCGGCGACAACCAGCACGGCGGATGTTCCGCCGGTGCTGCCGCCGGCCACCACCACCACAGCGGAGCCGACGGCGACCACCACCACGACGACGAGCACCACGGAGCCGGCTCCGGCCGCGCCGACGACGACCGCGGAGGCAACGACCACGACATCACAGAGTCCGCCGGCGATGCCTGGCGCGTCAACGACCAGCGTATCTTCCTCATCCTCCACCCAGGCCTCCAGCAATCAGGCAAGCTCCACGGTGAGCCTGCCTGACGGGCGCAACCTCGAGGTTATTACCTCCGGCGGTTCGATGTCGGTCAGCGGCGTGAACGGCGGCTACGAGATGGTGATGGGGGGCAAGATCGTCCGCTTCGCGAACGGCGAGCTGACCGTGAACGGTGTCAAGCGCGACGTGCCGAACTTCGCCACGACGCTCACCCTGCGCCTCGTCGACGGCGACGTCACGGCCAGCGGCGACTGAGTTCCGGCTGGGGGCGCGGCGAGATGCCAGCGCCCCCTGCCCTTGTTTCGGCCCGCGAGTTGGTGATGCTCGACGCCATGGTCACCGATTCGCTCAAGGACCCACCTCATCCCGCGCCACCGCCGCACTTCCGCATCGAGCGCAAGGCAATGCGTGCCGGCGCGCAGGTCGTGGCAGGGGTGGATGAGGCGGGACGCGGCCCCCTGGCGGGTCCCGTCGTTGTCGCCGCGGTGGTCCTCGATCCCAAGCGCATCCCCAAGGGGCTCGACGATTCGAAGAAGCTGACGGCTGAAGTCCGCGAGGAGCTCGCCGCCAGGATCATGGCAACGGCGACTGTTTCCGTCGTTGCCGCTCCCCCGACGATCATCGCTCGGCTGAACATTCTCTGGGCGACGATGTGGGCGATGCGCCAGGCCGTGCGCGGATTGACGCTGCAACCCGATCACGTGCTGGTCGACGGCAACATCGTACCCAAGGACCTGCCCTGCCCCGGCCAGGCGGTGGTCGGCGGCGACGCCAAGTGCCTATCCATCGCCGCTGCCTCGATCGTCGCCAAGGTCACCCGGGACCGCATGTGCCAGGTGATGCACTTCGACGAGCCGCGGTTCGGCTTCGACAGCCACAAGGGCTATTCTACGCCCGAGCATTTCGCCGCTCTCTTCCAGCACGGCCCCTGCCGTCACCACCGCTCGGATTTCGCCCCGGTAATCGCTGCGCTCGAGCGGCAGACCGGCGTCTTAGTGCTTTCCTAACCCTACCGCTTGAGCAGGCCTTAACCCCCGCCCGGCTACAACCGCCTGGTTAGTGCTGCGTTAGGGTTAAGCCTATGTTGCGTACCGGGCGCCTGGCGGCTTCGGCCGCCTCCGAGGGAGCGCGCCTGCCCCTCGACACCATCCTCATCGGCGACTGCATCGCCCAGATGGACGCCCTTCCGGCAGGATCGGTCGATCTGGTCTTCGCCGATCCCCCCTACAACCTGCAGCTGATGAGCGGGCTCACCCGTCCGGACCAGAGCAAGGTCGATGCGGTCGACGATGCCTGGGACAAGTTCGAGAGCTTCGCCCACTACGATGCCTTCACCCGCGCCTGGCTCAGCGCGGCGCGCCGGCTGCTCAAGCCGAATGGCGCGCTCTGGGTGATCGGCTCCTATCACAACATTTTCCGCGTCGGCGCGGCGCTGCAGGACCTCGACTTCTGGATCCTCAACGACATCGTCTGGCGCAAGTCGAACCCGATGCCGAATTTCCGCGGCACGCGTTTCACCAACGCGCACGAGACGCTGATCTGGGCGGCTCGCGGCCAGAAGAGCAAAGTGACGTTCAACTACGAGAGCCTCAAGCTCGGCAACGACGACCTGCAGATGCGCAGCGACTGGCTGTTCCCGCTCTGCACCGGCGCCGAACGGCTCAAGGATGATTCCGACGGCAAGCTGCATCCGACGCAGAAGCCGGAGGCTCTGCTCCATCGTATCCTGATGGCGACGACCGTGCGGGGCGACGTGGTGCTCGACCCGTTCTTCGGCACCGGCACGACCGGAGCGGTGGCGCGGCGCCTGGGACGTCACTTCATCGGCATTGAGCAGGACCCCGGTTATGCCGCCGGTGCGCTTCGCCGCATCGCCGCCGCCAAGCCGCTGCCCATCGAGGCGATCGAAACGCCCACGCCCAAGCGTGCCGAGCCGCGGGTGCCGTTCGGCAGCCTTGTGGAGCAGGGCCTCATCGCCCCGGGCACGGAGCTGCGCGACGAGCGCGCGCGGTTCGTCGCGCTGGTCCGCGCCGACGGCTCGCTGCGCTCTGGCTCCCACCAAGGTTCTATTCACCGCGTCGGCGCGCTGGTGCAGGGCGCAGAGGCGTGCAACGGCTGGACGTTCTGGCACGTCGAACACGAAGGCAAGCTCAAGCCCATCGATCATCTGCGTGCGGAGGTGCGCGCCCGCTCTACCGCCTGAACCGACCTCCAATCTACTCAGGCAGCGCGAGGAGCAGCCGATCCGGAAGGATTGGCGGCTTCTGCGTTTTCAGCCGATGCGGCCGAGCACCTGGGTCAGTACCTTGCGGTAGAGGCTCGGCAGCGCTTCCGCCCCGAACTCGCGCGGATCGGCCCACCAGCCGCCGAGCGGAGTTGCCGAACGGGGCACGGTCGCCGACCAGACTTCCAGCTCGAGCCGGAAATGGGTGAAGACGTGGACAACTTCGCCGCGGAAGCGCCAGTCGGCATGCATCGGGAACGGCGGATCGGTGCGCTCGGCGATCCAGGGCGAGCCTGGCACCTCCGTCATCTTGGCGAGCAGTCCGGTTGCCGGCCGGGTCCGGAGATAGACCTCGCCGGTCGGATCGGAGATGACGACGGCCTGGCCATAGCGGGTCGGCCGCGCCCCCTTCTCGGCCTTCACTGGGAAAGCAAGCGGCGCGCCCGTGCGCGTGCCGAGGCA
>JAEZBF010000143.1 GCA_023427545.1 Pseudomonadota bacterium | reverse complement strand
ATAGTGGAACGTTAAGCAGCGCCGGTCGCGAGCGATTAACCCTGGCTCATCTGTACCCTCGAGGCAGCCCTGCGGCCGCTGTGCTTGCCTGCCCATCGGCGCGCGCCTAGAAGGGCGCTGATGCCGGCTGAAACGACTCCCGCAGAAGACCTCGAGCTGCTGCGTGCGAGCGCGGTGACGGCCGGGATCATCGCGGCCGGCTATTTCCGTCGCGAGCTCAAGACCTGGACCAAGGAATTCGGCTCGCCGGTGAGCGAAGCCGACATCGTTCTCGACAAGTTCCTCAAGTCCGCGCTGACCATCGCACGCCCTGGCTACGGCTGGCTCAGCGAGGAAAGCGCCGACGATCCCGACCGGATGTCGCACAGGCGGGTCTTCGTCGTCGATCCGATCGATGGCACGCGCGGCTTCATCCAGGGGCAGGACAGCTGGACGGTATCGCTGGCCGTGGTGGAAAATGGTGTCGCCATCGCCGGCGCCCTCTACGCGCCGGCGCGCGACGAGATGTACGAGGCGAGCATCGGCGGCGGCGCGCGGCTCAATGGAAAGCCGCTCAAGCGAACCGGTGCTGAGCGGCCAGCGCCGGTGATCTCGGGTCCGGGCGCGGTGCACCAGGAACTCCATCCAGCTGGGCTCCAGTACACCAAGGGTCCGTACTATCCCTCGCTCGCCTACCGGTTGGTCCAGGTCGCGACGGGCAAGATCGATGCGGTCGTTTCCCGCCGCGGCTCGCAGGACTGGGACCTGGCTGCCGCGACCATCATCCTTGCCGAGGCCGGCATCGGCTTTGAGGATGTCTGCGCCGGACCGATACGCTTCAACGCCCCGGAGATCCGCCACGGCGCGCTTGCTGCGCTTGCTTTTCCTTCGCTAAAACCCCTGCTGCACAAGGCGCTCATCAAGGTCTACGGGTGCCCCGCCGAAACCGCCGACCGCGAACGGAACCGCAAGTGAGCAACCCACCCAAAGCGACCGAATCCAAGCAGCTGCTGCACCTCGTGATCGGAGGCGAGCTCAAGGACCTCAAGGGCATCGAGTTCAAGGATCTCTCGGGCATCGACCTTGTCGGGGTCTACCCCAACTACAAGGCGGCCTACGACGTCTGGAAACAGAAAGCGCAGTCGACAGTCGACAATGCCGAGATGCGCTACTTCATCGTCCACCTCCACCGCCTGCTGGAGCCCGGGGTCGAGGGTTGACCGAGCAGGAACGCCGCGGGCTTCCACCCTCCCGCGGCCTGATCGACGAGCTATGGTTGCGCCGCGTCGCGGGCTGGGTTCTCGCCCAGTACATCCGCTTCGTCGGGCTGACCAACCGGATCGTCCGTGATCCGCCCGATCCGGCGCAGCGCAAGGCAGCCGTCGAGCTCATCTGGCCGGCGATCTTCGTCTCCTGGCACGCCAACGTCCTGTCGCTGAAGTACTTCATCGAAAAGGACATCATGCCCGGCGAGATCGTCCCGCTCACCGCCCCCCACATCGATGGCCAGATGGGCGCCGCCGTCGTGAAGGCGCTGGGCTACCGCTCGATCGTCGGCACCGGCACGTCCGACCGTCAGAACGCGGAGACCGGCGGCATGCAGGCAATGCGCGCCATGCTCGCCGAGCTCGACCGCGGCAACTCCGTCTGGCTCGCCGCCGAAGTGCCGCCGATGCCCGGCCGGCGCGTTTCGCCGGGAATCATCGCGCTCGCCCGCGCCTCGGGTGCTCCGATCATCGTCATCGCCGCCGCCAGCTCCCGCCGCGTGATCCTCAACATCTGGGACAAGATGCAACTGCACCTGCCGTTCGGGCGATTGGTGCTGCGCTTCGAGGGCCCGCTCTACGTCAACGGCGTCGTCACCAACGAAGAAGCGCGCCGGCGGCTCAAGGTGCTGCTCGACGATACCTACGCCGACGCCCTGCGCCTCGCCGATCTTAAAGAGCAGAAATAATCGCATCGAGGGCGCCCGGCCCGCCGATGCGCTGCCGGCCGATCGCAGCCAGCCGGCCCCGCTCCTCCTGATCCGCCAGAAGCGCCCGGAGCTTCTGCGCAATCTCCGCAGCGTCGACGGAAACGACCTGACGCGCGTCCCCGAACAGGCGTTGCTCGTCCTCGAAGCGGGACGCACGATCCGCGGCGGAGCGGAACGTCACCACCGGTCGACCTAGCCCCAGCGCCTGCACCGTCGCAGTGCCCGCCTGCGAGAGGACGAGATTGGACGCCTGAAGCACATTTCCCAGCGCCGAACCGGGAACGAGGTGGATCGTCAGCCGCTCATTGCTAAGACTGCCGAGATCGCCCGGCCACTCGCCAGGGTTGTGCCTTATCGCGGCGGCGTCGGCCAATGCTGCGATCGGCACAGAAGGGGCGACCGGCAGGAAAATATCGGGCATTTCACCCGGCTTCAGCCGCGCCAGCGCCGCCGCCTGCAGCGCGAAGTTCTCTACCGCATGCGCGCGGCTGCCGGGGAGGATCGCGAGCGCCAGGGGGCGCACCCGATGCAAGGCCGGATCGTAGTCGCCGTACGGGATCGTATCCATCATCACGTTCCCGGCGCAGCGGGCGTTGACGCCCACCTGCCGCAGCCCCGCCGCGAGCGTCTCCGCCCGGCAGAACACCGCGCTGGTGGTCGCCCGCAGCATCTGCTTTTCGAACGGCAGGTAGTCGCGCCCGAACCCCGTCTTGTAGACGTCGAGGTAGAGAATGCCGCGCACACCGGTCAGGAAGCAGCCGTAGACCCCGATCATGTCGCCGACAACGACGACCTGGTCGTAGGCCTTTCGCGCACTGCGGAAGAACCGCAGGCCCGGCCACAGCGTTTGCAGCAGCCCGCCGGTGACGTCCCGCAGCACCGAATGGCGGACGTTGCGCCAGCCCTCGCTGGGCAGCTGCGCGCGCGGCCCGACGATCGGGCAGACGCCCGCGTACGCGCTGCCGGCCCCGAGCGTCGGATAGGCCTCTGCCGTCAGGTGCGGTGGCAGGCGGCGGATAATCTGCGCGGCGATGGCGTCTTCGCCGTGCCCATTGGAGATGAAGAGTAGCCGGCGCGCAGGCGCCAATTCAGCCGCGGCCGTAGCGGGCGTAGGCCTCGTGCGCCGCCGCGGCATTGGCGTAGGGCTCTTGCCGCTCGACACTCCAGTACATCAGCTCGTCGAGCGGGATCGGCCGGCCGGTAATGGCGCAGCGCACATAGCTGCCCGGCCTCAGCACGACATAGTCGCCGTCGAGGTAGCGTATCTGGGCTTCAGAGGGGACGAACCCCTTATCGAAGATGTTCATGGCACTCGCTCTGGCCGTTCATATAGGCAAGATCGGGGCGGTTGGAAACTGGGCGGGCGCCGCCTAGCCCGGACCTCGTGGTTCGACTGGCTCACCATGAGGTCCTCACCGGACTCGTCAGCAGCCGTCATGGTGAGACCCCTCTTGGCGAGCCTGTCGAGCCACGAACCA
>JAEZBF010000114.1 GCA_023427545.1 Pseudomonadota bacterium | reverse complement strand
CATCGACGGCTTCAACCAGCGTGTCGCGCAGGCAAAGCAGAAGGGCGAGCAGATTACCCGCACGGTGCAGACCGGCTTCGCCCGGGAGACAGGCGAGGCGATCTACGAGACGGAACATCTCGACCTTGATGCAATGCCGTATATCGTCGTCATCATCGACGAGATGGCAGATCTGATGATGGTCGCCGGCAAGGATATCGAAGGCGCGAACCAGCGCCTCGCCCAGATGGCGCGCGCTGCCGGCATCCACATGGTCACGGCGACGCAGCGCCCGTCGGTGGACGTCATCACCGGCACGATCAAGGCCAACTTCCCGACCCGCATCACCTTCCAGGTCACGTCCAAGATCGATAGCCGCACCATCCTGGGCGAGCAGGGGGCCGAGCAGCTGCTGGGCAATGGCGACATGCTCTACATGGCGGGTGGCGGCCGCATCCGGCGCCTGCACGGCGCCTTCGTCTCCGACGGCGAGGTCGAGGCGATCGTTAACCACCTCAAGAGCCAGGGTGCGCCGGACTACCTCGACTCGATCACGGCGGACGAGGACGAACTCGCTCCCGATGAGATGGGCGGCGGCGGGGACGACGAGTTCGGAGGCTCGGGCGACGAGCTCTACGACAAGGCCGTCAACATCGTGCTGCAGGACAAGAAGGCCTCGACCTCCTACATCCAGCGCCGCCTCGCCATCGGCTACAACAAGGCCGCGACCCTGATCGAGCGGATGGAGAAGGAGGGCGTCATCTCGCCCGCCAACCATTCCGGCAAGCGCGAGATCCTCGTGGGGAACAACGCCGACGGGTACTGAGTGCGAGGGCGCGAACTGCGGCGCCCACCGCACCTGATGCGCACGACGTCAGACGGCAAAACCCCGCTTGAACTCGATTCGGGTCCCATGGAACGGCCGGGTGTCCTCATTGCGAACATAGTGCAGCGGCTGCGGCGGCATCTTGATCGTAAGGGGCAGTTCGAACTCGTCCGGGATCGGCAGCGGTATCTCGTTTCCGGCGCCATCGAAATCCCGCAGTTTCACAAGCCTGTCGATCACGAACACCGACGGCCAGCGATGGTGATGGGCCGGCTCGGTTTCCCCTGGCCCGACGCTCACCGAAACGACCCGGATGACGTCGTCCTCGTAGAGCACGTCGTGGTGCGACGGTGCTGCTGCGACCGCATCGTGCTCAGCTGACCAGTTCTGCGGATCGTCGTCCGCCACTGTATCGCTCATCTCCTCAACCTCCCTGTTGAAGCGCTTCAACAGCAAGTTGTCGCATTGCCTCGCTGCCTGTCAAGCGCTAAATGAAGCGCTTCAAAGTGGATGATCGCGTGAGTCACAGCGCGAAATTGTCAGATGTGGCGCGCGCTGCTGGGGTGTCGCTCGGCACCGCGTCCAATACGTTCAACAACCCCGACCGGGTGCGGGAGGAGGTGCGTGCGCAGGTGCATGCCGCGGCACGTGCGCTAGGCTATTCCGGTCCCGATCCGGTGGGTCGGCTGCTGATGGGCGGTAGAGCGAACGCCATCGGCGTCATCCCGCCGGGCCGCATCTCGGTTGGGAACGCATTCGGCAGTCCGTACTTCTCGGAGTTCCTCCGGGGCATCGCAGAGGTCTGCGACGAGTTCGGCGCGGGACTGGTTACCCTATCCGGCGCGACCGACAGCAAGGCTGTCGCGATCCGAACCGCCTTGGTGGACGGATTCGTGCTCGGCCATGCCGATGAAGTGCCCCTGGTGCTTTCTCGGCGCCGGTCGGTGCCAGCCGTCGTGATGGACATGGACGCCCCCCCGGGGGTTGGAACCGTCAGGATCGATGCTCGCACCGGCGCCCGGCTTGCCGCCGCGCACCTGCTCGGACTTGGGCACCGGCGGCTCGCCATCCTGTCGGTACGACGGGAGGCAGGGGCGCCCATCTTCCATGCCTCGGGCGCGCGCAGGGAGCTCCAAGCCGGCTTCCAGATCGATCGGGAAAAACTCAGCGGCTACGACGAGGCATTTGCAAAGGCGGGCCTTCCTCCAACCGCCGTGCCAGTGCTCGAAGGCTTCCTCAACCCACCCTGGTCAGCGGAGGCGGCCGCGCGGCTGCTCGAGCTCGTGCCCGAGGCCACCGGCATCCTCGTCATGGCGGACCGGCAGGCAACCGCGTTGATACGCGTCGCCCAAGCGAGGGGGCGTCGCGTGCCTGCCGACATCTCGATCGTCGGTTTCGACGACGCGCCAGACGCCGGACTGCTTGACCCGCCTCTAACGACTGTCCGCCAGGCAATCTCCGAGAAGGGCCGGATCGCCGCCCGTATGGTTTTCGAAAACAGGCCGGGGGATCGGGTCCTGCCCGTTGAACTGGTCGTCCGCAGCTCGACGGCTCCCCCTCCGAAGTGACCCGGAAAGTACGAGCATCTGCTCTCCGGGTTGCGGCGCGTTGGCTCTTGCGGCAACCTTCCCGCTGTTGCCGCAATTCTCCTCTAGCCAGCCAGCGTCAGACCACGAGGACATCACCCCCATGCATCGCCGCACCCTGCTCACGCTCGCAGCCGCCGCAGCGATTCTTCCCGTCATTCCGGGCGTTGCCCAGGAGCCGCGCCAGCTCACGCCGGAGGAAATCCAGCTCATCCGCGACATAGGCGCGCACAACTCAGCCATCCGCACGATGGTCGGACGCTTCCTGCAGATCGACACCCGCGGGCAGCGCATCGAGGGTACGTTCTACCTCGAGCGGCCGAGCAAGATCCGGTTTCGCTACAATCCGCCCAGCCGGGAGGAGATCCTGTCGGTTGGCAGCGGCTTCTACGTGATCGATCGCAAGGAGCGGACGCAGTACGTTTATCCGCAGGACCGCGTGCCGCTGCGCCAGTTCCTCAACAGCAACATCGATTTCCTTAAGAGCAACATCATCGGATATTCGCAAAGCGACAGCTACGTCACGCTCGTGCTCTCCGATGACACGCCGATCGGCACGGTCGAGGTCCAGCTGATCTTCGACATTGAAACCAAGGACCTTTCGCAGTGGACGCTGAAGGAGCCCAATGGTTCAGAGCTCACGTTCTCACTGTATGACGTCGAAAAAGACGTCACGATCCCCAAGTCCTACTTCTTCCTCGACCCGACGTATCGGGCGGTGGAGCCGAAAACCTGACGGTCGAAGACCGCTTACAAATCAAACAGATGACCGTCTCGATCGCGACCTGGAACATCAACTCGGTGCGCCTGCGGATTCGCATGGTCACGCGATTCCTGCGGCTCTATCAGCCCGATGTGCTGATGTTGCAGGAGATCAAGTGCACGAACGATCAGTTCCCGCGGAAGGCGTTCGTGCGCGCGGGCTACCCGCACATGGCCGTCAGCGGACAGAAGGGCTACCACGGCGTCGCGATCCTCTCGCGCCTGCCGCTGAGCGAGGTCGAGACGCGCGGCTTCTGCAATATCGATCACTGCCGGCACATCTCGGCGCGCCTCGATTTCGGCGACGGGCCGCTGCGCATCCACAACTTCTACATTCCCGCCGGCGGTGACGAGCCGGACCCCGAGCTCAATCCCAAGTTCCGGCACAAGCTCGATTTCCTTTCCGAACTGCAGGGCTGGTTCGCCGAGCCGCATTTCGCCGAACGGCAGCTCATTGCGGGCGACTTCAATGTCGCGCCGCACGAAAACGACGTCTGGAGCCACAAGCAGCTGCTGCGGGTCGTCTCGCATACGCCCGTCGAGACCGAAGCCCTGAACGCGCTGCTCAGCGGCGGCCACGGTTGGATCGACCTGGTGCGCAAGCACCATCCGTTCGACCAGAAGCTCTATACCTGGTGGAGCTACCGGGCGCCGGAGTGGGAGAAGGCGAACAAGGGCCGCCGTCTGGACCATATCTGGTCGACCGCCGACCTTGCGACCTATGCCAGTGGCGCCGAGGTCGTGCGGATCGCGCGGGGCTGGGGCAGCCGGCCGTCGGACCACGTTCCAGTCATCGTTCGGCTGGATATCCCCCAGCCTTCCGCTTCGGTTACAGGAGAGAGCCTGACGCCCCTATTCTTTGCGGATGCGGGGGCGGAGGGTTTCGATGGCACCCAAATATCCGGAGAGTTCGCGCCGGATTCGGTTGGCGGCGTGGCGGGCTAAGTCCGGGTACTGATTGCACAATTTCATGAAGGCGTTGCGCGGCACGAGCAGCGTCTCGACGGCATCGACGGCCTTGAGCGTCACTGGCCGGGGTTTTGCGACGACGAGCGACATGGCGCCCAGAACGGCGCCGGACTTGTGGATGAGGAAGGGATTGGCCTCCTGGCCCTCATGGGTGCTCTGCACCGTGCCTGAAACCAGGATATGGGCCCCTTCGGGCGTGTCGCCGCTGGCGTAGATGACCGTGCCGGGCCGGAACTTCTTGCGTTCGGAGGCGAAGGCGAGCAGTCGCCGCTGTTCTGCGTCGCAGATTTCGAAGAAGTCGGCGCGGCCAAGTATCGTCGCCGCATCGTCGATCTGCATCGCAGCCCCGTTCGTATGGCATCCGCACGGCCGCTGCAGCCGCGCGAAGCCCTACCGCCTCGGGTTCAGGATATAGTGCATTTTACCAGCGGCTGTTCAGAAACTTTGCCGCGTCCCAAGGAGAAACGGCCCAGCACCGGCGCCCTGGTGATTATTCTGCCGCCGACCTGATGCCATCGACACGCGCCCAGGCCGGCAGCCAATCGCCGTGGGCGACGAGCAGGTCGTCGACCAGCTGCCAGATCTGATCGAGATCGAGCTCGGCGGCGGTGTGCGGGTCCAGCATGGCCGCGTGGTAGATGTGCTCGCGGTTCTCTTCCATAAGGGCGGCGACCGTCAGCTCCTGCACGTTGATGTTGGTGCGGATCAGGGCGGTGAGCTGTGGCGGCAGGGCGCCGATGTAGGTCGGCTGGATGCCGGAGCGATCGACGAGGCAGGGCACCTCGACGGCAGCATTCGCGGGCAGGCTGGTGATCACGCCGTTGTTGCGGACATTGCCGTAGATGACGCTGGGCTGCCCGGTCCAGACCGAGTTGATGATCTCGGACGCATATTCATGGCTCTCGCTGACTTCGACCGTGTCGGCGGTCTTGTAGCGCTCGGCCTCGGTCTTCCAGCGGGCGATCTGCTCGACACAGCGCTTGGGGTATTCGTCGAGCGGGATGCCGAAGCGCTCGATCAGATCGGGACGACCCTCCTTGATGAACCAGGGCGTGTATTCGGCGAAGTGCTCGGAGCACTCGGTGACGAAGTAGCCGAGCCGGGTCAGCATCTCGTAGCGCACCTTGTTGGGGCACCGCGGGTTCCAGCTCGAGGGCTTGGGGTACCGGCCCTCGCGATAGCCGCGGACGAGATCGGGATAGAGATTGCGGTAGGTGCCGTCGGCCTGACGCTCCTCGAACTCGAGGTAGAAGGCCATGTGGTTGATCCCCGCGGCCCGGTAGCGGATCGTCTCCAGCGGGATTTCGAGGTCGCGGGCGAGCTCGCGCGCAGTGCCCTGGACGGAGTGGCAGAGGCCGACCTGGCGGATGGTAGGGTACTTCTCGGCGATAGCCCAAGTGTTGATGGCCATCGGATTGACGTACTGCAGCATGATCGCCTGCGGGCAGACGGCGAGCATGTCCTCGCAGATCTTCCAGAGGTGCGGCACGGTGCGGATGCCGCGCATGATGCCGCCGATCCCAAGCGTATCGGCGATGGTCTGGCGCAGGCCGAACTTCTTGGGGACCTCGAAGTCGGTGATCGTTGCCGGGTCGTAGCCGCCGATCTGGAAGCACACCACGACGAAATCGGCGCCATCGAGCGCACGGCGCTGGTCGGTGAAGGTCTCGACCGTCGCCGGAACGCCCAGCGTGGAGATCAGCTTCTTCGCGATGACGGCGCTTTCCTCGAGCCGCACCGGATCGATATCCATCAGCGCGATGCGCGCGCCTTTCAGCGCCTCGCGCTGGAGCACGTCGCCGGCGATGTACTTCATGAACACCGACGATCCAGCGCCGATGAAGGTGATCTTGGGGGTGGCAGACATCGCAGCAATCTCCGAATGGCAGGAAGCTCTTAGCTCGCCCGCGAGGCGCAGGCTAGATAAGCTCGACCGCGCTGACCCGGACGATCACCTCGTCCTGGCGGAAGCGTTGCTCGAGCCGCTCCTTGCAGGCGCGCCACCAGCCGCGGTCAAGGCTTTCGGCCATCACCTCGAAAATGACGATCTCATCGGCAGCAACGCCGCCGCCGTCCTCTTTCCAGCGCCCTTCCGCGGGCGCGCGGGTGAAGGCGGTGAGGCCGCCGAAGCGCTCGGTGAGCTCGGCCGCAAGGTCGCGGTAGAGGTCCGGTGGGAAGGCCGACCCTTCGTTGTCGGCGACCGGCAGAAGGATTTCGATCAGGTGCATCGGTGGGCTCGCATTGACATGGCGCCTCCACAAGGCTTTGACGGCGGCACCGGTTGTCGGGCACAATTGCGCACGGCGGACCAGGTGCAGCGAGGGGCTTGATGTCGGACATACTTGACTACTGCGCGGGGATGAAGACGCAGGACTTCGCCTCGGGCGATGTGCTGATCCACGAGGGCCTTACCCTGGGCAAGCTGTTCGTTCTGGTCGAAGGGCAGGTCGAGGTCGTACGGCGCGACATGCAGGTGACCCACGTCGACGAGCCAGGCTCGGTATTCGGCGAGATGAGCGTGCTGCTCGACCAGCCGTACAGCGCCACAGTCAAGGCGCTGTCGGACATCAAGGTCTACGTGATCGACGACGCCTACTCGTTCCTCGAGAAGAAGCCGGAGGTCGCGATACACATCGCGACGCTGCTGGCGCGGCGGCTCTATTACACCACCGCCTACCTCGTGGACCTGCAGCAGCAGCTCGCCGGCCGGCGCAAGGATCTCGACGTGGTCGACAAGATCCTGGGATCGCTGTTCCAGCAGCCCGAGCCGATGCCCGACGGCAAGAAGCCGTCGCGGAAGAAAAAGAGCGGCAGCGAAGAGTCAGCTTGAAGCAAAACTGCCGGACTGCTGTCCCGTAATGCCCTGTGACTCCAGCAAGGAGTGGTGCTAAGGCTTTGCAGGAACTCGCCTGAAGAGGCGAGGGCCTGCCGGTTACCTCGTGACGAGGCGTTCTGCCCGGAAGGATTGCTGATGCGTCAACTGCTACCCTTTCTTGCCGCGATCGTTATCTG